>NZ_JBVDMV020000001.1:0-6584 GCF_055456015.2 Viridibacillus sp. d25.2
ACTACATACCCAGCTGAAGGACTATCATCAAGTAATAACCACTTGTTACCTTGCTTAACGATTGTTGTTTCATAGTAAATCATTTCTCCATTTTTCAAAGTGTATTTTCTATAAAAACTACCTTCTTTTGCTCTTTCGTTTATAACTAATTCTGTTACCTGGTATGACGCTATCTTACTTTGAATTTGTTCTTGGAATAACGATTGTAGCTGCTCAAACATCTTTATTCTCTCAGTATCACTTTTGGGTAATTGATTAATAAAATTTGACGAAATATAATTCTTTAAATGATTATAATATTCTGTTCCATTGAATTGATTGGAATGATACTTATATATTACATTGCCTATATATTGGCCGAATTCATTGGGAGAATCGTAATATTCTTTTGCCTTTGGAACATTGGTCCTGATTTCTTTTCGATTTTCTAAATCATTATTTTTTAATGCATCTTCACCACTTTTTGTTTTGGATTCATCTAATATTTTCTTTTGTTCTTTAGACATTTGAAATTTTTCATCTGAAATAACATCTTTTTCAAGTGCTTCTTCAGTCGGCTTTTTAGATGCTGTATTACGATCTCCATTAGCTTTGGTTTCTTCAATCTTTTCATCAATTTTATCATTCATACTACATGCAGATAACACTAACAATGCTGCAGTACTAACACCTAAAATGGTTAGTCGACTTTTCCTATTAATAAAAGGCATAGGATAATCTCTCCTTCTCATGTTCGCGTCTTAAATTCAAAAAGGTAAGACGATCAAATTCAGACAACAATAATATAAGTTCTGTAGACTCGTAATACGGTCGACCTTCTGAAATTGACTTTATAATTAAGTTATTTAATAATCGTATTTTGAAATATTTCCCATTAGGTATGAAATGTATTTTGAAAAGTTCATAACACAAGTATTGTAGCGTTGTTTGAGCACTGGAACTCATATTTGTTTTGATAATGATGTTTCTTTTGCCCTTAGTGGCAAATAAACAAAGTAATAGTAAGCATACATTTGAATTTAATAGCCCAGGATTTATAGATACCACTGTTTGGCCATCCGTCCAATCTCGAATAATTCTTTCTAACAGCAGATTATTCTCTAATACATACGTTTCGTATCCGACGTGTCTAATACAAATATCATTTGTAATTTTATTTCGAGAAATATAGTTTTCGAGAATATATTTTTTCATAGAATCTAGGTTAAATGATATTTCATAAGCGTTGTAACGGTCTTTTTGAATTTGACTATCACTCAGCAATATAGCAACAATTAAATCTTCAATATGCCTAATTTTGCTCTCAAGCATGATTTTTCTATCGACTCCTTAAATAAAAAAAGAACACCGCAAATCTATGAAGTTAAAAATAACTCCATAAGAATTTGGGGTGTTCCCTGTAATTTATATTTTTATGATTGAATCCTATATTACATTATAGCTTTGTTTATCATTGCATTCAACAGATTTTTTAAGGACTAATGCGACATTAGAAAGTGATGTACCTACTAATAAAGTGATTTCTTCGGCCGTTTTCCCGTCAATTTTATGTAGATGATTAATATAAGCATGACGTATTGGACCTGATGAAAATGGTTGGCCAGTTACAGCGACAATATGTTCAATGTAGTTAGAATTAGAATCTTGATTAAATTTATCATAAAAACCTTTATTATTCTTTGAGGATAAAATATAAGGGACATTTCTAAAAACTGCTCTTTCAATTCCGCTTAATATGATTCCTATTTCAACCTTATTATCGAATTTAACATTTGCTTCATATCCGCTAATAGTTTCAATATGAAGTTCAATTGTATCTCCTTTATCTATAAAATCGTTAATAGTAATTTCAAATATATCTCTTGGTCTTAAGCCTTTCATATAAAAGATATACAATAGTTTAGCGGTAATTGGCATATTGGAAGAAGATATTTGTTTACGTTTATTTAAAAGTTGTACATAGTCTACATCGACTGAATTACTTTTAGTCTCCTCTTTAATGAAATCCACCTTTTCCATAAAATCATGAGCTATTTGTTCACTTCTCCATAAATAATCGAACCAATTTTTAATATGACCTATCTTTCTATTAACAGTTGATATCTTATTTTTTTGGAGTTGCTGCTCTATATACGAATGAATATCTTGTGGCTTTATTTCACTAGGATCAATATCTTTTTTATATAAATGATGTATAAAAGCTAATAATTGTTTAATAACCATTATTTCGTATTTGAGTGTAGTCGGTTTAATATTGTCTTTGAGTCTTTGTTTTTCAAAACCAAATGGCATATGAGTCACTCCCTTTTAGATTGAATTAATTCAATTATAAATAATTTACTGACCTTTGTGTAAAATAACAAATTATATTATATAAAATCATTGCAAAAACAATTAAAAATAAAATAACAAATATAATAAGGAATTCCGTAGACATTAAAAATTGATTATTTGAAAGTGTCTAAACGTTATTGTATTAGTATTTAGGGTAATTTCATAAAAAAAGTATCTGAATATTCTTGCAAATATTAATTATTACTCTCTATCACCATATAAAATTAACTGAGTCTAATTAATAATAAAACATTACATTTTCAAATTAATACTTAACAAGCAAATATAATGATTATAATGTGGTATTTTATGGAAGTGTAGGGCGTGTAAAAAAAGCTAATCGCAAACTTTAGAAAGAAGACAATTAGGAATATTTAATGCTATGTTCGTTTATTTTCTCTTAAATTATTAATTCATAACAAATAGACCGTTAAAATCAGTGTTTTAGCAGCCTAAATCGTTATTTTAAATTTTCAAAATGTCTATAAAGTGTAATTATTATTTTTAATTAGTTTCGTCTGTTTCTTCGAGCCAATTGTAAAATGTAATTCCATTGGTTTTTTTCTTGATATCAAATAAAGAACCTTGTGATGATGAAGCCTGTATCGATCTAATTCGATCCATGTGATCATGAATACGTTTAATATTTGTTTCAGTTTTTTGAACTTGTACTAATTTAGTATTCAAGTGTTCAATTAACTCTTCAGTAACTATTTCAATCTTGCTTCGATTTTTAGAAGTTATATCTACAAGTATAGTTTTATACTCATCTAAAGATAAATTAATATTTGTAGGTATTATGTTCATGACATAATTATTTGAAACAAATTCGTATACATGGCTCTTAGTTTTTAACCATGTTGTATCGAAAACTAGCTCAAGATTACAATCTTTTACGATTGGTAAGCTTAACAACTCATTTTCAAATAATAGAAGTTCAGACCCGGATGCACGTTCATTAACGAAACTAAGTAAATTCTGCATTTGAATCTTTTCTAAATGATTTTGTGAGTTATATTCATTAACTGAAACTGCCTTATTGATATAGACAATAAGCGTATTTATACAGTTCTTAATTAAGTAAAAATCCATAAAGAAATTGGCCATTTTATCTTTACTGTCGTAGGAGAGTAATAAAGCCGATTTTTCTTCAAAATAGGATACTAAAGATTTACGATAAATTGAAATTCCTTCATTGCCGCATAGTGAGTACAACTGATTTTTATAAGATGTTATAAATCTTATTGTTTCAGTTTTCACCTCGTCTAAAGGCACATCATAGGTATCAGCAAGTCTAAAAAGCTCCATTTTTGAGGCAGTTACCGGACGAAATTCTTGTACATGTTCTTTCAAAATGCGAACTTTAATTATGTATTTATCTCGATTTAATTTAGAAACCCAGCTCTTACGGTTCCCATTATCTATTGATTCAATTTCAAAAAAATCGAGAATTTCATTTTGAATACTAGTTTTGTTTGTTTCATTAAGCTTGAATACGCGAACAACATTCGACTTAGACACTTTTAATTCGATATGGCCGAATTCAACCATAGTAATTAAAGCATGAATAACGTCTCGATAGCTTCTAAAGTAATGAACGCCACTATTACTGTCGTGTAAAAAATTATTGTATAAGTTTTCGATTTTTACAGAATGGTACGTACCCGGTATCTTTGCAGATAAAAAGTATAAAAACAATTTCTTTTGATTCAAAGTATAATTTTTGAAAACAGAACTTGTTAGAATTGAAAGATTTGGGATATAAGCAAAATCTATATCTTTAGCTGCAGTTGAAAGATGATATTTAGAATAATAATAGTCACCTCTTAATTCAATGAGGTCTAACTCTAAAGCTTGTTGTAACGCAAATTCAAATGTGGAGGTACGAAAGTTCATATCATCCTGCAATTGTTGTAGAGAAATATTAATACGCATATCCAAATCCACAAAAGGGCTCATATGAAAAAGTAGATCAATCGTTGAGCTCTCAATAGGAATTTGATTCCTTGCTATTTTTTGTATCACTGAACGGTCTATTTTAGATAATGCGATATCATGTTTTTTCAGATCATTTGAAATTACATGATTTATCATTTGTGTAGTAGCCAAAATAATCACCTATTTATTTGGGTCTTTTTTCATCTTAAAGAGCATGGTTATTTAGTGAGGATTAAACCTAAGTTCAATGTTACTTAGGTCATTCTCTATAAATAATAAGTGCGCATCTAAGGATAAGTGACCAATCTTCAAATAATTTGTTATAAAGTGCAATAATTATTGATTTTACAACATATAATTTGATAGAATAGGAATATATGATTTAAAGAAGGCAGTTTTATCTTCCTTCAAAAAAAAACATATCTTTTTCACTAAATAATCACTAGAGATAGTGATTACCTAATATAATGTTTCCGCATTACATTAGGGTTTTTATTGGCTGGCTGGCCAAACGTAGAGTGCTGACTGTCGGAGGTTAGCACTTTTTTTTATTCACTCACAAGATCGTACATTAAAAATAAATAAAAGCCCTTATTTTTTGGTTGTCATAAAAAAGATACGACAAAGAAGAAGTATATGCCTAAATACGCAAAATCATAGCGTAATAGGAACATACAGAGTGAGTGGTCAAAATAATCTTAACAAATAGATATGTATTTTACAAGATTTTTCATAAAAAGCCGAAGTAGTTTCGTTTTCGATATGTTTTTAATGTTCCGTAAATAGAGTTAATTATCTTTGTTGTCATAAAGAAATAAGTGTGCTATTATGATTGTACAACTTAAAAAAATAATACTCACAAGCTCTTATTTTTGGTAAGAAAGTGTGAGTGGTCAAAAAAACCGCGACTACCTAGTAGTCGCGGTTTTTTCATGTATTTTTAATCTTTTTTATTGTTTAATTGGTCTTTAATATACTTAGTAACAAACTTATGTCTTTCTAATTCAATCTCATCTGCTTTGAATATACGAGCCATAAAGCCATATTTGGCAGTTTCTCTCCACTTATTTAAGGCTTCATCTTCCAAATCTCTTTGGAGATACAAGTTTTGCTCCAATTGTTGATTTTTACCCACAAGTTGATCCACTTGTTCCTTTAGTAATTGTGTTTCTTTAATAAATCCTTCGTTTTCTAACACAACTTTTTCTTTCAAAAACTTCGTTTCCTTAATAATAACCTCATTTTCCTCAACTACTTTTTCCATAAGGATTTGATTACTCTTTATAGATTTATTATAAACGTCTAATTCCTCTTGAAAATTAGTTAAAAGTTTTTGAGAGTTATCATCTAACAAATGAGCTAAGTTGTCGTTCAACGTAATATGAACTTTGTTATCATTTTTTTCTACATTAAATGCTCCTGTTTCTAACATTTGTTGAACTAAAGATTTTATGAAATTAACCTGTTTTTCGAGGTCTTCTTGTAATACTGGAGTCTGTTCATTAGACATTGTATTATTCTCGGAACGGGTTACTATTGGTGTTAATCCCAATACACGTTTTAGGCCATTTACTTTATATTCTTCTTTTAATAACAAAATCATACGAATCTTTAATATAGATTGAAGGCTTAGTCTCATTGCTTTAGCTGAAGATGGTGTTTCATCTTCTTCACCATTGAATATATAAGAATGGAAAGGTTTTATGTAATATCTCACTTGTCCATCTGAAATCTCAAACCAATTTGCCAAGTCAGTTGTACTATAATATTTTTTTTCATCAATGATCTCTAAGTATTCGTCAGAATACAATAGGTTTTCATCTGCTGTATTTTTTATGATTTCGAATAATGGATCAGTTATCAATAAGTTTTGAATTGTTTCTTTTGATATATGTTGATCTATCAATATGTTTCCTCCTTTCTACACCTTGCATTCTACAGTTAGTAACTTCAATTTAATAAAATATTGAATAAAAATCAACCCTAAACTACTCTTATATTTTTCTTCGCTCCGCTACTCTACTCTAAACTTCGGAAAGTTACTATAAACTACGGTAGTTTGGAGAAGAGCGTTGGGAATGTTGATATATAAAGGTTTTAAGAGTTGTATAGTAATATAAATTATTTGGCAGGCTACCGTAGATTGCGTAAATATAATTCTAAAATTTTCTATCCTACTCTAATCTTTCCTTTGTTGATTCTATTGTTTTCTATTCTACTCTAAACTACGCTTTCTTGATTCTATTGTTTTCTACGCTACTTTACAATTGTGGAATTAATTCTTTGTACAAAAAAAGACCCCTAACAAATGG
>NZ_JBVDMV020000003.1:0-177198 GCF_055456015.2 Viridibacillus sp. d25.2
AGTTATATTCATTAACTGAAACTGCCTTATTGATATAGACAATAAGCGTATTTATACAGTTCTTAATTAAGTAAAAATCCATAAAGAAATTGGCCATTTTATCTTTACTGTCGTAGGAGAGTAATAAAGCCGATTTTTCTTCAAAATAGGATACTAAAGATTTACGATAAATTGAAATTCCTTCATTGCCGCATAGTGAGTACAACTGATTTTTATAAGATGTTATAAATCTTATTGTTTCAGTTTTCACCTCGTCTAAAGGCACATCATAGGTATCAGCAAGTCTAAAAAGCTCCATTTTTGAGGCAGTTACCGGACGAAATTCTTGTACATGTTCTTTCAAAATGCGAACTTTAATTATGTATTTATCTCGATTTAATTTAGAAACCCAGCTCTTACGGTTCCCATTATCTATTGATTCAATTTCAAAAAAATCGAGAATTTCATTTTGAATACTAGTTTTGTTTGTTTCATTAAGCTTGAATACGCGAACAACATTCGACTTAGACACTTTTAATTCGATATGGCCGAATTCAACCATAGTAATTAAAGCATGAATAACGTCTCGATAGCTTCTAAAGTAATGAACGCCACTATTACTGTCGTGTAAAAAATTATTGTATAAGTTTTCGATTTTTACAGAATGGTACGTACCCGGTATCTTTGCAGATAAAAAGTATAAAAACAATTTCTTTTGATTCAAAGTATAATTTTTGAAAACAGAACTTGTTAGAATTGAAAGATTTGGGATATAAGCAAAATCTATATCTTTAGCTGCAGTTGAAAGATGATATTTAGAATAATAATAGTCACCTCTTAATTCAATGAGGTCTAACTCTAAAGCTTGTTGTAACGCAAATTCAAATGTGGAGGTACGAAAGTTCATATCATCCTGCAATTGTTGTAGAGAAATATTAATACGCATATCCAAATCCACAAAAGGGCTCATATGAAAAAGTAGATCAATCGTTGAGCTCTCAATAGGAATTTGATTCCTTGCTATTTTTTGTATCACTGAACGGTCTATTTTAGATAATGCGATATCATGTTTTTTCAGATCATTTGAAATTACATGATTTATCATTTGTGTAGTAGCCAAAATAATCACCTATTTATTTGGGTCTTTTTTCATCTTAAAGAGCATGGTTATTTAGTGAGGATTAAACCTAAGTTCAATGTTACTTAGGTCATTCTCTATAAATAATAAGTGCGCATCTAAGGATAAGTGACCAATCTTCAAATAATTTGTTATAAAGTGCAATAATTATTGATTTTACAACATATAATTTGATAGAATAGGAATATATGATTTAAAGAAGGCAGTTTTATCTTCCTTCAAAAAAAAACATATCTTTTTCACTAAATAATCACTAGAGATAGTGATTACCTAATATAATGTTTCCGCATTACATTAGGGTTTTTATTGGCTGGCTGGCCAAACGTAGAGTGCTGACTGTCGGAGGTTAGCACTTTTTTTTATTCACTCACAAGATCGTACATTAAAAATAAATAAAAGCCCTTATTTTTTGGTTGTCATAAAAAAGATACGACAAAGAAGAAGTATATGCCTAAATACGCAAAATCATAGCGTAATAGGAACATACAGAGTGAGTGGTCAAAATAATCTTAACAAATAGATATGTATTTTACAAGATTTTTCATAAAAAGCCGAAGTAGTTTCGTTTTCGATATGTTTTTAATGTTCCGTAAATAGAGTTAATTATCTTTGTTGTCATAAAGAAATAAGTGTGCTATTATGATTGTACAACTTAAAAAAATAATACTCACAAGCTCTTATTTTTGGTAAGAAAGTGTGAGTGGTCAAAAAAACCGCGACTACCTAGTAGTCGCGGTTTTTTCATGTATTTTTAATCTTTTTTATTGTTTAATTGGTCTTTAATATACTTAGTAACAAACTTATGTCTTTCTAATTCAATCTCATCTGCTTTGAATATACGAGCCATAAAGCCATATTTGGCAGTTTCTCTCCACTTATTTAAGGCTTCATCTTCCAAATCTCTTTGGAGATACAAGTTTTGCTCCAATTGTTGATTTTTACCCACAAGTTGATCCACTTGTTCCTTTAGTAATTGTGTTTCTTTAATAAATCCTTCGTTTTCTAACACAACTTTTTCTTTCAAAAACTTCGTTTCCTTAATAATAACCTCATTTTCCTCAACTACTTTTTCCATAAGGATTTGATTACTCTTTATAGATTTATTATAAACGTCTAATTCCTCTTGAAAATTAGTTAAAAGTTTTTGAGAGTTATCATCTAACAAATGAGCTAAGTTGTCGTTCAACGTAATATGAACTTTGTTATCATTTTTTTCTACATTAAATGCTCCTGTTTCTAACATTTGTTGAACTAAAGATTTTATGAAATTAACCTGTTTTTCGAGGTCTTCTTGTAATACTGGAGTCTGTTCATTAGACATTGTATTATTCTCGGAACGGGTTACTATTGGTGTTAATCCCAATACACGTTTTAGGCCATTTACTTTATATTCTTCTTTTAATAACAAAATCATACGAATCTTTAATATAGATTGAAGGCTTAGTCTCATTGCTTTAGCTGAAGATGGTGTTTCATCTTCTTCACCATTGAATATATAAGAATGGAAAGGTTTTATGTAATATCTCACTTGTCCATCTGAAATCTCAAACCAATTTGCCAAGTCAGTTGTACTATAATATTTTTTTTCATCAATGATCTCTAAGTATTCGTCAGAATACAATAGGTTTTCATCTGCTGTATTTTTTATGATTTCGAATAATGGATCAGTTATCAATAAGTTTTGAATTGTTTCTTTTGATATATGTTGATCTATCAATATGTTTCCTCCTTTCTACACCTTGCATTCTACAGTTAGTAACTTCAATTTAATAAAATATTGAATAAAAATCAACCCTAAACTACTCTTATATTTTTCTTCGCTCCGCTACTCTACTCTAAACTTCGGAAAGTTACTATAAACTACGGTAGTTTGGAGAAGAGCGTTGGGAATGTTGATATATAAAGGTTTTAAGAGTTGTATAGTAATATAAATTATTTGGCAGGCTACCGTAGATTGCGTAAATATAATTCTAAAATTTTCTATCCTACTCTAATCTTTCCTTTGTTGATTCTATTGTTTTCTATTCTACTCTAAACTACGCTTTCTTGATTCTATTGTTTTCTACGCTACTTTACAATTGTGGAATTAATTCTTTGTACAAAAAAAGACCCCTAACAAATGGGGTCTTTTTAATGTTTATTTAAGGAGTTGTACTGCAATAAATCCAATGAAACAAATGACCATACCTAGAGCGTTTAAATAAAAAAACTTTTGAGGTTTAGTGGTTTTCATAGAAGACAACTCCTTACATAATTAGTTTTTAGGTTTATTACCAAATAAATCGTTGAAAGCCTTATCTTCGTCAGAAATAGAACTAGTTGTTTCAGCATTTGTTTCTGAACTGTTAAATAACATTGCAAATGCATCAGCTCCATCTAATTCTTGTGTTGGAGTAGTGGATGCTGTTTGTACAAAACCACTGAAGATATCACTTTCAGGTTGCTCAATTTTCTTTTTCTCTTCAAGTAATCTATTACTTTCTTTGATTAACTCTTTAACTCGGTTAGGTAACCCTAAACCTGCAAAGGCTGCATAGTAGAAGACACTAGATGTTTCTTGTTGCGGGTAAATATATTGTGCTATTGGCTTTTCAGCAGCTATAGGTGCAATCTCATTTAAACGGTCTTCTATGGATTTAATAAAGTCTACTTTAAAAATGTTGTTAGCTTGATTTGAATTGGCTAAAATACTAACTGCAAATCTTGCTGTTTTTGCCATGTTAAAACCATCTGATAGCACACCATTATCAATATGCTTTTGTAATACATTTAGATGTTCAATTGGTTTCTTAAAGTTTATTGCTTGTGGGTTTGTTTCGTAACGTACGAAATGAAGAACGCCAGGTGTTTTAATAAGCTTTTCAAACTCAGAACTATCAAAATGATTTTCACCAAATGGACTATAGCTAGCTGTAACTACGTTAATATCATGCAATGTTTCAGCAATGTAAGTATTAGAGAAAGCTAAATACTCCTTAATAGAGGCGTTGCTTTGTTTGTTTTCAGTGCCAATAAAGCGATTGAATAATTTTTGGTTGTCTACAATAATGATTGAACCCAAACCTTGCATAGCATTATTGATCATTTGTAGACGCGCTAATGCATTACTTAACACAGTAGGACCTTCACTGTCACGAGGTAGTGTTAGAATTAACCCGAATTTTTTTTGGAAATTGTTAGTCATTAAAACTCGTATAGCTTCAATAATAGAACCAGTTCCTGTACCGCCACCTAATCCAGCTACGATCCATATGAAATCCCTATCTGCGAAATGAACATTTACTTGATCAGCAATTAATTTTTCGTGACCTTTGAAAATGGATTCTCCTAGATTAATGTCGCGAGATGCACCTTTACCATCGCCAATTAACATTTTAATTGTATCTTCATTTTCAGTATGGATTTTTTCTAAATCAATTTCATTCGAATTGATTAATATAGATTTATAAGGGTAAGATGCGTCTGTTTTAATGTCGGCGCAAGCTGCAGCAATAGAAGTTCCTCCCATTCCTAATCCTAAAAATCCGAAGTTTAAACTGAACTTTACATCTTTATGATGTGTGATTACATTGTTTTGCCCCATTTTAACACACTCCATTTATTCTTTATTTGTTATTAAATATCTCTTTACCTAATTCACTTACAGAGTAAACTCTGACACGTCCTAATTGTTGAACATCTACCAAACCAGCTCCTTCTAATCGAGCTGCATGTATATCTAAGACATATCTTGAAGAAAGGATCTTATTATTATTCTCATTCTTCTTTAAATAGTTTTCATTAGTCAATTCCCACAAATTCTCTTTTGTAATCGGCATTTGAGAGGTTTTGAGGGTATACAAGATCCATTTACTTTCTTCAGTCATTCTTTCGTTTAATATTTCTAAAATATCAGTTCGTTGATGCATGTGTGACACCTCCTATATATGCTGGACTACAGCCCGTTAAATGGTGTACTAAAATTATTAAGGTAATAAATACCGTAATATAAAGTAGTAAATACGGTAATATTTACGGTACTCATTACGGCTTTTATTACGGTAGTAAGGTTATAATTCAATAATATACCATCTTATATTTGAATGCAACTTATATATATAAATTAAAAACCCTTTTATATCAAGTGTTGTAGTATTACCGCAATTAAAGAGGTACTTATTACGGTAATTAAAAGTTGTGGTTTGACTTTTTGGAAATATATGGGTTATCGATATCCGTTATTCTTTGTTAACTCCCTTTTATTTAATCAATAAATAAATGTACTTGAACTATACATTGAATAGGTGATGTTCGTATTACGGTAATAATGCAGTATTAATCAAATTAACGCTCCATTTATTATGGCTTTTATTACGGTAATTATTACGACATTGTACGGTATTCATTACGGTAATATTAGATTTACTAAATTGAATGTGATTTTTCGCAAAAAGATTTTTTGACGGTAGGGTACCGTAATATATTTACAATTCGAAGAGAAAGGGAACTAGGTAATGAATTTGTATGCTTTAAATGGTAACTTACGCAAAACTACGTTGGTCTGCGAAATGTAAAGTGATAGTTTACGGTAACCTACGGAAAACTGCTTTGGACCAAGTAATGTAGAGTAGTCTACCGTTACTTTCCCAAATCTAAGTAGAAATTCGCAGAGTAGCGTTTATGTAGAAGATTTTTTTCCCATCTTTAACGTTCTATCCGAAAGAATTCTCCACCTTCAAAAATTCTTGAAGGGTGATAACCCAATTTTAAGGTGGAGATGAATTTCGGTTAGGCGATAACCTAAAGGATTTGCTTTTTATTTTTGCTTCCGATATAGTCAGTCTTATATTAAAAAAGGTTGGTATATCAATGAAATTAGATAGTAATAACCATTCAGTGTTCTTGTTATATTATCATCTTGTTTTAGTTGTAAAATACAGAAGAAACGTATTTGATGAAGATATGTCTGACTACGCAAAAGATATGTTTGTAAGAATATCAGAAAGTTATAACATAACGTTAGTTGAATGGAATCATGACGGTAACCATGTTCATGTTTTATTCAAGGCGCATCCTAATACAGAGATGACAAAATTTATTAATGCGTACAAGAGTGCAAGTTCTCGATTAATAAAGCGTGATTTTCCAGAAGTAAAAAAGAAACTTTGGAAAGAAATGTTCTGGTCAAGAAGTTTTTGTTTAGTAACTACTGGTGGTTCTCCAATAGATATAGTTAAAAAATATATTGAAAATCAAGGTGAAAAGTGAGGTGAAATGATATGACTAAACATAATAAGGCATACAAATTTCGATTGTATCCAACAGAAGAACAAGCTCTTCTTATACATAAAACCTTCGGTTGTGTTCGGTTTGTATACAATAAGATGTTAACAGAGCGTATTGAAACATATGAAAAATATAAGGAGGATAAGGATCAACTAAAGAAACAAAAATTCCCGACACCTGCTAAGTACAAAAGTGAGTTTGAATGGTTGAAAGAAGTCGATTCGTTAGCTTTGGCAAATGCTCAACTGAATTTGCAAACGTCCTATAAAAACTTCTTTAGTGGTCAAAATGACTTCCCTAAGTTTAAAAGTAAAAAAGACAGAAAGTCATATACTACGAATCTAGTAAACGGAAATATTATGTTACTAAACGGTCATATCAAATTACCAAAGCTGAAACTTGTAAAGGTTAAACAACATAGAGAAATACCAAGTCATCACATAATCAAGTCTTGTACCATCTCTATGACTTCTACTGGAAAGTATTATGTATCTATCTTGACTGAATATGAAAAAGTAATAGTTCAAAAAGAAGTAGAGAGTATCGTTGGATTAGACTTTGCAATGGCTGAATTATACGTTAGTAGTGAGAATGAGAAAGCCAATTATCCTCGTTTCTATCGTCAAATGTTAGACCAATTAGCAAAGGCTCAACGTGTATTATCAAGACGCACCAAAGGTTCTTCTCGTTGGAATAAACAACGTATTAGTGTAGCAAAACTACATGAGAAAGTAGCCAATCAACGCAAAAACTTCCTTCATCATAAGTCTAAAGAGTTAGCTACTAATTTTGAAGTTGTAGCGATTGAAGACTTGAATATGAAAGATATGTCTAAAACACTTAACTATGGTAAAAGTGTAGCTGACAATGGTTGGGGTGTATTTACTACTTTCCTTAAATACAAACTTGAAGAACAAGGAAAACAACTAATCAAAATAGATAAATGGTTTCCGTCTACAAAACTATGTTCAAGTTGTGGGACAGAGAAGTTTATTCCATTATATGAACGTACTTATGAGTGTTCTTGTGGTACTGTGATTGACAGGGATTACAACTCCGCAATTAATATCAAAAACGAAGCAATACGCTTATTAGCATAAATGATAAAAATAAAAACTCTTGGAACAAGAGGGTTAGCTCGGTCAATTTTCGTTGGCTAGTAAAAGCAATGATAAGTCGAGAAGCCCCCACTTCAATTGAGCTCGTAAGAGCTAATAAGTGGTGGGAGTAGTTCACATACGATTTATGATATCTATTTAATGCGAGAATTGTAAGGAACATTAATTTGGAACAGACTAAACTAAGATTGTAATACAGATCGTATGTAATTTTTTACTTTGGGTTTAGGGTTAATTCTTTAACTGTAAAAGATAGTTATTAATTTAGAAAATTACTTCCTAGATACATAAAGGTAAAGGAGAATCCAACATGGTATTTCGCTCCTCTATATTCTGAGGATATTTGGAGAAGATTGCAGTCATCTGATGGAACTGAAATAACATATGATGTGCAAGAAAAACAGAAGATATCTATTTTGAATTTACCCTTTTTTACAGCCTTTTGAATTTACCCCTTAGAAGGTTCCAAAAGGGGTAAATTCAAAAGGGATAAACTCTATTTACCCCAATAAACCTATGATGTTGTTGGGTTTAACGGCACTAGTGAAGCGTGACTAATTATTGATAAAGAAGGTGCGTTTGCATTTTTAAATGATTTTAGATAATGCGTAAATCTACACCCATTTTTTAAAGAATTAAAACTTATCATATCTAGATCCATTATTTCGTGTTATAGCACTAATTCAAAGATAATGTTATGATATTTAGGAATTGAATAATCAAAAGGGCATACCCCGATATAACTAAAATGGACGTTTACATTCTGTTCCATTTTATTTGTGTCGGGGTATTTTTTGTTCAATTAATTAATGTGAAGGAGGGATTAATTGTTGGGTGACCTACCAAGTATCACAGTGAATAACAAAGGAGTAATGCGTGCTATTAAAACTCCGAGGTATAGGGGCATTGTATTACATGATTTTGAGAAGACGATAATACAGCATGTTCATATACATAAAGCGATGCGTGCAACTTCTATTCATACGTTGTATTCATATTTGTCGCCAAAGAAATTAAGTGCTGTGAATATCTCACATCGTCTTACTAAAATGATTGATTCTGGGATACTAGTGCGCTTAAATGAGAAATTTTCAGATGTTGGAGGTAAGTTTGTTAAGTATTATTACAAAATTGGTGATAGGGGTTTCGATGCTTTAGTGGTTATGGGGGTTATAACAAAAGAGGAAGCAAAAAAACAACTTCAATCGAATAGGAATTTAAAATCACCCTCATTCCATACAAAGGCTGCAAGTGTGATCTGTAATAACATCGCAGTTGAATGTTTAAAAGTACCCGACATTTCAAATGTGAAAATGTCCCGAGGTAATACGCATTCGGAATTCGGAACTACAGCAGATATATCGAACGAAATGAAAGGGTTAATTATTCCCGACTACGTATTCGAAGGGAAGGATACTTACGTAACTATAGAAATAGACACAGGCCATCAAAGAGGAAATGTTATTCAATCAAAGTACGAGAGATATAAGAAAAAAGCTGCTTCACTTTTAGGAGTAGGTAAGAAGTTAATTGTTGTATTTGTCGTTATTGATGATAGTGTGTCCAACGAGACTTTAGGAGAGCGTGATAAGAGGGTGAACTCGCTAAAAGGTTTCTTTCCACCATTTATTGAATGGGGGGATAATCTATACTTTTATGCAATTCGTGCTGTTAACTCTCCTGCTTTAGTAATTAAGTTACTTACCGAAGCAGAACCTATTGAACAAATGACAAGAGAATTTATTGTAGATGATTGGATTGATAGTGTTCAATTAGTTGAACAACAACGTCTTTCAGTAACCCGCTTCAATATTGAAGATTTTAGTACTGGAGCAGAACATATGAATGCAGCAGGTTTCGTTCGCTTTGCAGAAACCGGGCGATACCCAAAAGCCTATGGATTGCTTTTCATGCAAGAAGGTTCAGTAAGGGATTATCAATTGTTCCAAACAAATATATTAAGAGCGGAACAATACAATGATTCTATTATCAAAGTAGATAACATTCCAAGTTATACATTAATGCTCCTATATGAAAGTACAAATGGAGTCAATAATGATGTCATAGCGTTCACTTTACCTGAAACAGTGAGTGTATTCTTAACAGATATAAGTACATGGAGTGATAAACAGTTTAATGTATCGGATACTTCAATTCTTCCGAAGATTTGGGAACTTGTATCGCCGTATAAAAAGGTTATCAAGGAGGGGTATAGGTTGTGACAAGTAAAGAGAAATGGATAAAGAGAACACCGAAGTTAACTGTTAGTATATTGTTACTTATTACAATTTACATGCTTTTTCGTACTTGGTTGGTGGTGTTTTCGATGCTTGCCAGTCAATGTATGAATAAGGAAATTCATTTCTATTCATCCTTGTTTGGTTCAAGTGGAGATCTATCAATATTTTGGTTAGTAGCAGCTAGTGGAGTATCAACATTTACATGGCTACTAAGTACAAGAGTAAAATCATTCACTGGAAAATGGATGAGGCTATTTACATTTATTCTTCCTATGGGGACAGTTGCTGGATCCTTAATAGGTTTTGGAATGACACTAGTTAAATTGCATGTCATTCCTTTTTTTGAGCAGAGATTAACTAGAGTAATAGACACTAATGTATTCATTGATTTTATATTGTTCGAACAAACCGGTGGATTTTTCGTAATGCTCATCATGTTACCTATGATCATGCTAGTATTTATCGCAATGTATGTTTCCACAAAATACTTACAGCATGAAGAAGCGCTTAACAAGGCTTTTTTTGAATTTGAATGGCGGGGGAAATGGCTTCGTAAGTTTTCAGAAATGGAAGGGAAGGAATTATATCCCGATATAGAATTAGGCTTGAATACTAAAACAAATGAAATGGTTATATTACCTGGTTTCGATAGAACCTTAAATACGACTATCGTGGGTTCGATTGGTACAGGGAAGACTGCGGCTTTAGGGCTCCCGATTTTAAACCAGGACTTACATCATATGACGAAGTTTATAAATGAATATCCAAAGCTAATCCAACTGGAAAATTATAAATCAGAGGATGTATCAGGTCGCTATTTAAATGGGATTTCGGTAATAGAACCATCAAACGATCTATGTCAAAAAATGTACAGATTATGTAAAGCACATAATATTCCTGATAAAGCTATTACGTATATTGATCCGACGAACCCGGATACACCAAGCATTAATCCGATGAGAGGACCGGTTGATAAAATAGCGGAAGTATTTACACAAGTAATAGCGGGGTTATCAGACAGTGGAAGCGGAGGAAACTTTTACTTTGAACAGGCACAGCGTAGCCATTTAAAATATCATATATATTTGTTGAAGATGCATGATGAAAATAAAGAAGTAACATTCGATATGCTTCTTGAAATGTACGACAATACAAATATAGTGCATGAAATGCATCAGCAATTAAAAACCCGCTTCCCAAGTAATATAGATGATATTGAGAATAAAGATGAAAGGAATTTCTGGAAAATCCTCAAGGGGATTGATGATTGGTTTAACAATAATTTAGTACCTGAACAGGTGCGACAAGGTCCAATGATGGTTACTAATCGAGATTCAAACGGTAATGTTATCTATGAAGACCTGCAAGCCAAAGACGTTAAAGGTTTACGTAACATTCTAAATGACATTGGTTCAAATCCATTGATCCGCAGAGTCCTATTTGGAAAGAGTGATTTTGATTTTGATACTCATATGGCTAAAGGTGGCATATTGCTTGTAAATACGGCTAAAGGGGAATTAGAAGCTTTAAATAGTGTTTTAGGGAAAATAGTGCTGATGACATTGCAAAATGCGTCTTTTAGAAGAGCACCGAATATTTCACCGTACCATCATATCTTTATAGATGAGGCACCCGAGTACTTGTATAATTCGTTTAAATCTTTCCCTGCACAGTCGCGTAAATACAAAGTAGTTATTACTACATTGCAACAAACGATTGCTCAATTGGCTGATGCCTTTGGAGAACACTACATGACAACGCTAATAGCTGCTATGCGTAATCGTATGGTTTATGGTGATGTACCTTCATACGATGCAAAATATTTTTCAGATATGTTTGGTGAACGAGACGTATACGAAGAAGGTGAAAGTGAACAATCTGTCTCGCCTCTACAAGACAATCCAATGACAAGAAGCGGCTCTACATACTCCAAAGTGCGTCAGCAGAATAAAACAGCTGGAGATATTATGTACCAAGACGCCTTCCAATGTGCTGTTAAAATTGTTGTGAAAAACAAACCTATACCAGTACAACAAATTAAAGCGAATTTTGTACCAAGTGAAGAATTCGAAACCGCTATTCATTTAGTAAATGATAAAGCAGCTGATGAATGGCTTGCAGACCGTAGGGCTATTGAGAAAGAACTAGATGATTTAAAAATTGAAAGTATTGAAGAAACTGAACTAATCAACAAAGAATTTTATGATGAAGAACAAAAAGCTAGAAAGTTGAACCCAGAAGTGGTTGAAAAGGCTACATCTATTCAGACACAACCACGTCCTGCTTCTACTGTAGTAAACTATGGTATAAATAAACAATCCACTGAAAGGGCGTCTACCATACTAGACATTGCACCGTCTCTTGATCCGGTTGTTACTCGTAAGGATATACTAGCCACTTCTGAGATAAAAGAAAGCCATAACACGGAAGTAATACCTGAAACTAAAGAAACTTCAGGTACATCGAAAACTAAGGCAGAACTGTTGTTTAGTAAAGTTGAAGTACCATCAAGTAATGCTGCTGTTACAGAGACTTTAAATACAGATAACATACCTGTAGAAGAAAATGATTCAGAACCGTTGATAGAATCAAAGCAACCTGTTAAGCCGATAAATCCTTTGTTACGCAATGTGGCAAAAAAAGAAACTACTTCAACTGATGATGTTTCAATGGAGCAGGGCAAATATACGGCAACTGAATTGGATAAGGAGAATAAACAATTTCTCGAAAAGATACAAAATGAAATTCGATGAATTGAAATAAAGCTTGCTTATATTGGTGAGTATTATGTATTATAAATTTAATCCGAAATAAGTAATTGGTTCCGGTTTATAAGCTTTCACTACATTTAAAGAACGAACAATATAATATTTCCAAGGGAACACCCCTTTCATCTGTACAGTAGGTTACTGTGCGTTGATTGGGGTGTTTTTTTATTTGTATTGATTGATAGAGATGATAGTGAAAAGAGGATAGTAATACAACAAATTGTAGGAGGTACTACTTATGCAAGAACTAATTAAATCATGGTCAAATGAATCTGCATTACAAGATTTATCAAGAAAACACCGCTTTAACGAACTTATAGAGGGTGTAGTTCGAAGTGTAACGAAAAAAACAAGTAAAGTGCGTACTGAAAATGGCCTTGAAGATGTGTCAATGCAAGTGCTTGTTATAGCATTACCTGGTGGTGTAACAGGATATTGTCCAGCTAATGAGTTTTCTGAAGCTCAATTCCGCAGCTATGCTCAATTTATTGGTCAAAAAGAAACTTTTATGATTTCTGCTATTGAATTAGAATCTGAATTTGTACTATTGTCGGGTAAAGCTGCCCAGCATCGTTTGAAGGAAGGTTTCTGGTCAGAGGTAGACTCTTTAGAAAAACAAGGCTTGTTAAGTGAAAAGACATTTAATGCTATCGTTACTGGCTATAACGAACGTAATCGAGTAATCCATATTAAAATCAATGGCCAAGCAGCATTTATTAAGCCAAATGAATGGTCATGGAATCATCGAGAGGTAATTGATGTACAACGTGGTGAATCTATAGAGGTTCGAGTTATTCGATATGATAAGGAGCAGGGTATTGTTGCCGCTTCACGTCGTCTTACCTTACCGGATCCATACATCTTCTTAGCATCATTGAAAAAAGGAGATTTTATTGCAGGTAAGGTTACAGAGGTAAATCCGATTCATGGGATTTTCGTACAGCTAGAAAATGGGTTAGATGTTAAGGCGGGCAAAATTAGTAAATTAGAAGAGCCTGACATTGGGGATACGGTTACTTGCCGTGTAGTTAAGGAGATATCACGTAGAGCTAATGGGCAAATTGAAGGTCGTGTTCTTATCTTAGGATATCCAAACGGGAAGCGTCGTAAGAAAGATTTAGGCTCATTTTTATTTGAATGACAACTAAGCCAGAACAAGCTGAGATGATTCAGCATCAACTCTTTACTAGGGAGGATGGTACTGTTTCTATTTGGGACCATCCTAATTTCACTTCGAGGTTACAGCTTCCCGATGACTACCGCCCATTAACTAAGTTGGTGGAATCCCTAGAAGTGATGAATCGTCTTAGTAAACAAGTATATGAGGAACGTATGATGGTATTAAAAGTAGTTGGTGATGCTGTTTGTGCTAACGAAAATCAATTAAGACGTTATCTTTCTTCAAGGCTCTCCTATTCACAGACCAGTATGCATTTACGGGCTATGCGCAAACATGGATTTATAGAGCGTCAACAGTCCCGTTTAGCCTTTATTGGTGATGACGATGAAGAGGCGGTAAAACCGCCGGCCCCACATACGTTGGGGACAGCTGGGTATCTATTGTTAAGTCACTATTATAGTGGGGGATATTTTGCTAAACCCGAATTTTGGTATAGTAATTCTTATGCTATACAGCGCTATGTTGCGATGAATGAAATACGTTGTAGTGCAGTTGAAATGAAAGCAGCTAAAGGTTGGACTTGGATGCCGAAAATTGGTGGCAAAACCAAATATCGAAAACCAACAGCAGTGTTGAATTTAGGTACACCTAATGGAGCTGTTGTGGATATGCTAATATTTAGAGCTCAATCAGTACAAAATTTCTTAGGCTACTTCGTTACACTCCTTGAAGAGTATAGATATCTGCATGAACGTGATGGACGATTTATTATAGATAACCAATCTAAAGAGAATTACCAGATTGTCGTTCTATCAGTTGCTTCTATAAGTTTAGCTAATTATATTAGAGAAGAACTGCAATTAAAAAGTTATCCATTTGATGTGTGGTTCTTAATCGATGAGTTGTTTGATGGACCAGATGGAGAATTCTCGAAAGCTTTTGCTGCTCCTGAAGATACAGAAATTCGTATTTTAGATTTGGAATTATAGTGAATTTATAGAGGAATCATATACGCTCGGAGTTTTTAATTGTAGATTTGAAATAAAGTCGTACCGTTTTAAATAAAGTTATACTGTTTGTAAAAAAGTTGCACCGTTTTACTCCTTTGGAGTTTGTTGTAGCTTTTTAAAAAAGTTTGATTAAAAAATCATCTCACCTCTATAGATTTTTAGAGGTGAGATGATTTTTTTGTTGGATATGTATGTTAATATCACTATAAAGATTGTGAAGAAGTGTACTTAAACTAAAGGAGCAGCGCGACAAGTTTTGTTATAAGCACTAATGTGTGAAAAAACAAAGGATTCCTTGGGGAATCCTAACTTTATAACTGAGGATAGAAATGATAAAACCATGTATTTTGAAACTATCCCATTAAGATTCCTGCATGCGTCATAAGGGACAGATTATGGGGTCTGAAGCTCAGGTGAAGTCGGCAGAACAAAGGCTGAAGCCACTCCTCACGGAAAAGGTATGCCAATGGATATGCCGGATGGCTGAAAAACTAAATATGGTGAGAATTTTCTTGTGGAAAAGAACAGACGAACTTCCGGATGTACGGGTCTAAAGTTAGAGCATAAGGAAACTTGTGTACCATCCAACGATGGAGTGAGTGACGTGGAGTAAAAATTGCTTCTATGAAACACGTTATACCGAACAATGGCGGTATCCAGCTCACAGGCTTACAGGAAGCACCTAAGTTTAGAAGAAATATAGCTAGGTTATAAGGGACTTGGAAAATAAGGAACGTTGTCTCAAGGGCTGTCACCCGAAACGGTTGCTATAAGCGATATGGCGAAATGCATTTGTCCTTATGAGGGTAGGGGTACGACCAGTGAGACCTCTGTAATGGAGTTGGAGGAACAGCCCCAAGTCTAGCGATAAGTAATAATTATTTTTCAACTGTGCATTGCACCGGTCGGGTAAGAACGTGGGAACATCACTTCAAAGAGGAATGATGCCACAGTGCAAGCTCTACGATATTGGGATTATTACGGGATGACAGACACCTTTACAGACTTACATCAACGAGCCAAAAATAAAGAATCATTCCATCTGCTATACGACATCATCACGTCGAGGAACAATATTTTATTAGCGTATCGAACAATCAAGTCAAATAAAGGGTCGAAGACCCCTGGAACAGATGGTAAAACTATTGTAGACATAGAGAAACGATCAGAGAACGATTTAGTAGAAGAAATACAAAGTAAGCTGAAAAATTATCGTCCAAAGAAAGTCAGACGTAAACTAATCGAAAAAGATAATGGCAAGATGCGACCATTAGGTATTCCATGCATTCTGGATAGAATCATACAACTGTGCTTTAAACAAGTGTTAGAGCCTATTGCAGAGGCTCATTTCTATAATCATAGCTATGGGTTTAGACCTTTACGGTCTACTCATCATGCGATGGCAAGAATTCAATTTCTAGTTAATCGGTCGAAACTCCACTACGTTGTAGATGTGGATATAAAAGGGTTCTTTGATAATATCAATCATACCTTGCTTATTAAGCAGTTATGGAATTTAGGTATTCGGGATAGACAGGTCCTTGCCTGTATATCCAAAATGCTAAAGGCTGAAGTGGATGGAGAAGGTATTCCGACAAAGGGTTCTCCACAAGGTGGCCTACTTTCACCGTTATTGTCTAATATTGTACTAAATGAATTGGACCAGTGGATTGCGGACCAATGGGAACTATTTCCCCTCCATAAATCACTTAAAACTAGAGGTCAACTTCTTGCAAAGAATCGAACTCACTTAAAAGAAGGCTACATAGTTAGGTATGCTGATGACTTTAAAATCATCTGTCGAGACTGGAAAACTGCCGAAAAGTGGTATCATGCAGTTAAATTATTTTTAAAAGAACGTTTAAAACTTGATATTTCACCAGAAAAATCGAAGATTATTAATCTGCGCAAGAATGAGTCTGCGTTTCTTGGTTTCACAATACGTGCCAATCGTAAAGGAATAAAGCGAGTTGCACATACGTTTGTCAAAGCTGAAAAGATGCAGAAAATTAAGGCGGATGCAAAGAAACGAATAGAAATACTCCGAACATCGCCAACTACTCAAAATGCTATGCGCTTTAATAGTTTTGTCTTAGGGTTACACAATTATTTTAGCAGAGCTACTCACGTCAACTTAGCGTTCTCACGACTTGCCTATGAAATAGGTGCATCTATGTACAATCGTCTTAAACCCGTTGGTAAATATGAACATCCTAACAATCCTCCACCTGTGTATAAAAAGTTCTATGGCTTAGGCTCTAAAACTTATAAAATCGCCGGGATATACCTCTTTCCTCTCGGAATCATCAAAACTAAAAATGTGATTGGCTTTACTCAAAGTATAACCCCATTTACCGAAGAAGGTCGAGTGCAAATATCCACACGGTTGAGTAAAGATATAAGACAGGAAATAGTATTGTTAATGGAATCAAAAATATCGACACGGAGTGTCGAATATATGGATAATCGGATTAGTAGATACAGTATGAAAAAAGGAAAATGTGAAATAACTGGCATGTTCCTACAAGCACAAAATGTCTACTGTCACCATTATATACCTAAGTATCTTGGTGGAAGCGACAAATTCAATAATCTACGTATTCTCCAAAGAGAGATACATGAATTAATCCATATGACCGACAAAATTAAGGCGAATACACTCATAAAAACTTTGGGCATCACTGAATCGATGTTAGAAAAAATCAATAAATATCGAGAAAAATGTGAGCTAGAAATAATCAAATAACCCAAATCAACAAGAGTAACTTGAAACTTATAATTAATAATACCATCGCTAGATGGAACGCGGTATGCTTGGAAACTGGCACGTTCCGTGTGGAGTAGGGGAAAAGCTGGAGATAACTTCAAATGCTTACCTATTACTAACGGATTGTTGAAGAAAGAATTGAATATTTCTAATAATGATTTATTGAAGAATAAGGAAGTGGAAATAATAATGAACTACATAATAAGATTAGCGAATGAAAACGACTTATCGGGTTTATGTGATATTAGAAATAATAAAGATTTATTCACGAATTATTTAAAGCAATTTGCAAAAAAGGGAGTATATTTGGCAATCGCTGAACAAGACTCACTTATATTTGGTTTTGGAGTTCTTAAATTAAAAGGCACTTTGCTTCCTAAATTAAGTGACCTATATGTAAAAGAGGATTATCGGGGTAATGGTATAGGTTCAGATTTAATTAGGTATAGAGAAAATATTGCAAAGAGTTTAGGTCATTCTGAAATATTTGTAAGTGTTGACCCAATAGAAAATCCCAAAATGATAAAGTTAATTAGCAAACACGGTTACGAACCTATCTCTGACCCATATTTAAAAAATGCCATATTTTTTAATGATGATGGTACGACCTATAATAAAACCTACACAAGAATTGATTTAAAGAAGTTGTTGAACTAACGGAGCAGGATAGTTGAAGAAGGAAATGTAATTTACAACAATAATTATCAGTAGTCAAATTAAGTGGGATATGTCGAATTTACACTTAATAACCTGTAATTTATGGTATTATTATAACAATTAACCATTCGAATAGGAGAAGTTATAAAATAGCTTGTATAAGTACTTGTATTATACTTTTATCAGGGTGTAATGCATTTTCCTCTCAAACAGAAGAACCATCTTTAAAAGTAGCGTCAGAAGAAATAACAAAAGTTGTAAAAAAGGAACCTGTTATTTTAGATGTTACGGATATGGAGAAAGAAGAACCAATAAGAGGTTTTTATCCTCTTGCGATTGATGATGAGATAGCGTCTCCTATAGGTGAAAGTAAATCTTATTTTACTCATTCTGGTGATAGTCCATTTAAAATAACCTTATTAAATACTGGTACTGAAAGCTTTTTATACAAAATTCAAAATCTAGATAAAGAAACAAACAACTGTAGCAAATGGTGTTTTAAAAAGTAATGAAAGTTATGAGAAGGTATTTGACGGATTCCCTGAAGGCGCTTATGTCATATCTTACCTAGTAGAAGAAGAAGGGTTTCCTGTGGATATAAAACTAAAGGTAAAGGTAGAGGAACTTCGCTAAATAATTGGATTTTTAGGCGGAAACCACAAAAACGTGTTCAACTAAACCAGCTAATAGAATGTCAAGAAAAACATTGATAATCAAAAAACACTTCATGTTATACTAAAAATGCGAAAGACAAATAACCCTCCTCATTCAGTGTGGAAGGTTTTTGTTTTATTTGAAAATGCTGTTATTAAATAGTTTCTTGGAATGGTGCTTTCGTTTTTAAAATCGCATAAATCCAGTGTAAAAGCTTATTAGCACAAGCAATAATGGCTACTTTATACGGCTTTCCTTCCTCACGTTTTAAATCGTAGAAGGCTCGTAATCGTTTGTTTCGGGCAATAGTTTCATCTGTTGTTTTCTTTTTACGGCTATCTCGAATGGAACAGCGAACGGCTGTATAAAGCATATGGCGAAGCCTAGCTGAGCCGCGTTTGGTAATGTGATTTTTCGTGCCTTTAAAGCGACCTGATTCAAACACACTGGGATCTAATCCCGCAAAAGCTACTAACTTTTTTGGATGATTAAACCGCTCAATTTCCCCAATTTCTGAAAGTATCGTGGCCGCGATTTTTTCACCTACACCGGGAAGTGATTGGATTAATTCATATTCTTCGAGTTGTGCCGCCAATTGATCAATCTCACGCTCTAACGTAGAAAGTTGTTGGCGGTAAGCTTGAAGTAAATCAATATACATATTCATACTGACGAGAAGGCTTTGATAAAGCGTTGACTGAAATGGGTTGCATTCTGCAGCTACTATTAATACTTCAGCTCTTTCATGCGCCCAATTAAATGAACGTGCTTTACAGTGCTTATCAATAAATTGTGCAATCTCTTCTACGCCTGCGTCTAGTACTAATTCAGATGTAGGGTAGGACTGTAAAGTCCTTAATGAAATCTCTGCGTACAAATCACCAAAAACACCTTTATACTCAGGGAAAACTTGATCTAATACAGCTTGAAATTGTAGCTTTGTTTGAACCATAATTCCCGTCATATTTTCGTGATGCCTTGTCAGATGCCGAAGGTTTAAAAGGCGAATACCACGTTTTTTCTGAGGCTCTAAATCCTCTTTGTAATACAGTTCGCCTAAGTGATAGGCATCAATTACATCTGTTTTAGTTTTTCGTAAACTAGAGCTTTTAGCTCGGTATGAAACGAGCGGATTGACGATAATGACAATATATTCTCTAGCTTCTAAAAATTGTACAACTGGAGCATGATAGTGACCTGTTGATTCCAATACAACAGGTGGTTTTAACCCTGTTTGACGCTCTAAATCTAGTAAATAAGAGTGTAACTCTTCAAGTCCTCCCACCGTATGTTCAATCTTCACACTGCTTTTATAGGGCATTTTTTTATCCAAAAACATTTGAACCTGACTTTCACCTTTTGCGACATCCAGACCAACTACTGGATTCATAGTTTATCTCCTCCTCATGTAGTGTATTGACCGGTAACCTCTATCTAGCTTGTTATTCATATCTTCGCTTGTTATACGGGATCACTATGTCCCAACCAGCCTAATCATGTGTTAACAAGTAGAGGGCGAACAGTTTAGTTGTCGGGATCAAGTCCCACGGGTGCTTCCGTTCTACCCCGGCTACTATCAATCTATAAATTGAATAAAAAATAGTCAACCAGATTCTCTGGCTGACCTTATAATACGACGGGGTGCTTTAGTGAAAAATCGTTGAGCTGCTTAGGCGGCTCTTTTTTCTTATTCAACTAAAGGAGCAGCATTCCTGTTTGAAAGATGTTCAGGGTCTTGAAAGAAAAAGAGTCCTCTAGTATGATGCATGAGTGTCAACGAGCATTGACCCATCATCAAACAAGGAGGACTCCCTTATGCATTCTAAATGGAATGATAAAATTAATCAAGTTTCTGAAAATACACTCGTTGTCGGTATGGACATTGCCAAGCATGTTCATTACGCCTGCTTTGTCGATGAACGAGGGCGTGTGATTGAAAAAGCTTTTGCGGTACATCAATCGAAAGAAGGCTTTGAAAGTTTGTATGAAAAGATTTGTCAAACGATGAAGATAGCTAACAAAACAGAGGTGATTGTCGGTATTGAGCCTACAGGTCACTACTGGATGAATTTAGCGTATTTCCTAGATCAATATGGTATTCCACTCGTCATGGTGAATCCAATGCACGTAAAACGTTCTAAGGAATTGGATGATAATTTACCGACAAAGCACGATAAAAAAGATGCATTAGTCATCGCTCGCTTATTGAAAGATGGACGTTTCAGTTATCCACGTTTACTAAAAAACGTTGAAGCCGAACTCCGTATCGGCTCTACCCTTCGTTCAAAATTAACGGAGGATTTAGCGAGTATTAAAAATCGAATCATTCGTTGGCTAGATCGCTACTTTCCAGAATTTACTCAAGTCTTTCCGAATTTCGGGAAGATGGCACTTGCAACACTGGAAATGACGCCATTACCAAAGGATATTCAAGGGAAAACAGCTGAAGAGCTTGTATTTCTTTACCGTCAGGTAGAGGGGATGAGAGTTCCACAGTTACCTAAAGCAAAGCTTCTTATTGAAGTAGCGAAGAACTCTATCGGATTATCAGAAGGGACACAGATGGCACAACATGAAATCGCCACGCTCCTACGTCAGTATCGCTTATTAGAAAGCGAAATTGAATCTGTAAACAATGAATTAGCCGAAATGGCTAAAACAACGATGGAATATGATCTACTTGCATCAGTTCCTGGTTTAGGAAATGCGACAATCGTTGATTTACTATCAGAAGTAGGTAGCTTTTCACTTTATGAAAATCCACGCCAACTCATCAAACTAGCGGGATTAACATTACGAGAAAGCTCGTCTGGTCAACATAAGGGACAAAAACATATCTCTAAACGTGGACGAAAGAAACTCAGAAATATTCTTTTCAAAGTAATGGTACCACTGATTCGTCATAACGCAGCGTTTAAACTGCTTCATGAATATTACACCACACGCCAGCAAAATCCTTTACGTGGAAAGCAATCAATGGTGGTACTGTGTGGTAAATTACTGAAGGTATTACATGGTATTTGTAAAAAGAAAGTCCGTTTTGACGAGAAACATATGATGAAAGACCTCTACTGTCTCGCAGAGGCAGCGTAAACAAATTTCTTCATCGAACTATAACTAGAAGGATGACACGGAGAAGCCAGCAACATAACTAAACTTAGACCAAGAGTCCCCGGGGCAGCTTAGCAGGCCTCTGCCTTATGAATAGACCGAACGAAGGAATGTAAGCGCACTGACGCTAAGAGACATGGGAGGGTACGTCGTCATAAGTATCGCAGAGATTCATTGTGCATCACATAATGGATAAAAAAAGCTAATGATTTTCATTAGTTTTAGCGAAGCGTACGCTCAATTTGGTAATAAAAACTATAAATTCAATCATCTGTTTACAAAAGAGATGGAAAAATATTTTCACTACATCACGAAGTGATGAAAACCGTTGATACTTCAATGTTTATAGAGGGAGCATTCCTGTTTGAAAGATGTTCAGGGTCTTGAAAGAAAAAGAGCCCTCTAGTATGATGCATGAGTGTCAACGAGCATTGACCCATCATCAAACAAGGAGGACTCCCTTATGCATTCTAAATGGAATGATAAAATTAATCAAGTTTCTGAAAATACACTCGTTGTCGGTATGGACATTGCCAAGCATGTTCATTACGCCTGCTTTGTTGATGAACGAGGGCGTGTGATTGAAAAAGCTTTTTCGGTACATCAATCGAAAGAAGGCTTTGAAAGTTTGTATGAAAAGATTTGTCAAACGATGAAGATAGCTAACAAAACAGAGGTGATTGTCGGTATTGAGCCTACAGGTCACTACTGGATGAATTTAGCGTATTTCCTAGATCAATATGGTATTCCACTCGTCATGGTGAATCCAATGCACGTAAAACGTTCTAAGGAATTGGATGATAATTCACCGACAAAGCACGATAAAAAAGATGCATTAGTCATCGCTCGCTTATTGAAAGATGGACGTTTCAGTTATCCACGTTTACTAAAAAACGTTGAAGCCGAACTCCGTATCGGCTCTACCCTTCGTTCAAAATTAACGGAGGATTTAGCGAGTATTAAAAATCGAATCATTCGTTGGCTAGATCGCTACTTTCCAGAATTTACTCAAGTCTTTCCGAATTTCGGGAAGATGGCGCTTGCAACACTGGAAATGACGCCATTACCAAAGGATATTCAAGGGAAAACAGCTGAAGAGCTTGTATTTCTTTACCGTCAGGTAAAGGGAATGAGAGCCCCACAGTTGCCTAAAGCAAAGCTTCTTATTGAAATAGCGAAGAACTCTATCGGATTATCAGAAGGGACACAGATGGCACAACATGAAATAGCCACGCTCTTACGTCAGTTTCGCTTATTAGAAGCAGAAATCGAAACTGTGAACAGTCAATTAGCCAAAATGGCACAAACAACAATGGAATATGAAATACTGGCTTCAGTTCCTGGTTTAGGAGATGCGACAATCGTTGATTTACTATCAGAAGTAGGTAGCTTTTCACTTTATGAAAATCCACGCCAACTTATCAAACTAGCGGGATTAACATTACGAGAAAGCTCGTCTGGTCAACATAAGGGACAAAAACATATCTCTAAACGTGGACGAAAGAAACTCAGAAATATTCTTTTCAAAGTAATGGTACCACTGATTCGTCATAACGCAGCGTTTAAACTTCTTCATGAATATTACACCACACGCCAGCAAAACCCTTTACGTGGAAAGCAATCAATGGTGGTACTGTGTGGTAAATTACTGAAGGTATTACATGGTATTTGTAAAAAGAAAGTCCGTTTTGACGAGAAACATATGATGAAAGACCTCTACTGTCTCGCAGAGGCAGCGTAAACTAATTTCTTCATCGAACTATAACTAGAAGGATGACACGGAGAAGCCAGCAAAATAACTAAACTCAGACTATGAGTCCCCGGAGCAGCTTAGCAGGCCTCTGCCTTATGAATAGACCGAACGAAGGAATGTAAGCGCACTGACGCTAAGAGACATGGGAGGGTACGTCGTCATAAGCATCGCAGAGATCCCTTGTGTATCAAATAGTGGACTAAAAAAAGCTAATGATTTTCATTAGTTTTAGCGAAGCGTACGCTTTATTTGGTAAAAAAACTATAAATTCAATCATCTGTTTACGAAAGAGGTAGAAAAATTTTTTCTTACAGATGAAAACCGTTGATACTTCAATGTTTATAGAGGGAGTTTAGTTCAATAAGGGATCTGCTAATTAAAGGAAATTAAAGCTTTTTGTAGAATGAATATTAATAAGTTGGAGGAGGGGTAACTTTGCAAATTTCTATTTATCCAATAGCTATAGTAAATAATAATCGTAAAGCTATTGAAGATGATAATTGGGGTTCAATTATATCAACCATTGAACTTGCAGAAAATATAAATGAATCTTCTTTGAAAGGTATTAATGAATTCTCTCACTTAGAAATCGTTTTTTACTTTGATAAGGTTGCTGATGATAATATTCAATTTGAAGCAAGATATCCAAGAAACAATAAAGAATATCCTAAAGTTGGTGTTTTTGCACAAAGGGGTAAAAATAGACCTAATAAGTTAGGGGTTACTATTGTGGAACTTTTGGAAATAAATAATAAAAAATTGATTGTTAAGGGATTAGATGCAATAGACGGAACTCCTATTATTGATATTAAACCAGTGATGAAAGAGTTTCTACCAAAAGGAGAAGTAATGCAACCAAATTGGTCAACATCTTTAATGGATAGATATTGGAACTCCTAACTGATGGGGCAAGAGCTAAAGATCAGGGCTGTCATTTAGACGGCTTTTTCTTATGCTGCTAGGCAATCTCAAAACGGAACACGTTAATATACATCTTGGGGTTTCCCTTTTTTGATAAACAATCAAATAAAGGGTAAAGTTTGTGAATAAATGCACTTCAACTAAACGGGTACTTTAGTTGAAGAAGATAGCCAAACTAAAAGCAACAATCTTTGAGAAAACAGCCTAAATAAAAATGCTTAGTGGGAATCCCACTAAGCATTTTCAGTTTCTTTATATGGAATTGAACGCATATAACCTTTTTTAGAATGGAAAAAGGTTATATGGTTTGATATTCCTTGGTTATCAATTATTTCGTTAATGATATTTGTAACTGCTAAGGCTGAAAACTTATTAACAATTAGCCTTTGAGGTTCACTAGCTGAAATCTCGGAACAAGACAAACCACTAGGTTTTATAGAATCCATATCTGTAAGGATATCTGGAAACTCTTGAGCCACAGGAGTCATTATTACTTCTCCATTTAACTTTACCCCAGTAACTACTTGTCCTGACCAACCACTGTTATTAAAAGCCTCTAATTCTTCATCAGTCCAATCTGACTTGGATCGTGATTGCCAGTCGCTAGGAACGTTTGTCGCTTCATTACCAGCATCGATATACACCAAATCTTTAAAAGTATTAAAGAATGAATCCATTATTTGCCTACTATAGTTGTTATCAACAGCAGAGATTAAAATAGGGATTACTTTTGTTTCACCTGATATAGATTGCATATATTCTCTATTAAATAGACTCATTAAAGCCTCTACAGATTCGATATAACATTCACTAAACGAACCAATATCGATGCTATAGGCATCAGAGTATCGACTTGCTAAGACGTCTGCTTTTTTTAAACCAATTTCATCTTGTAAAAATAGTTGGTTTTTTAAATTTTTCTCCTCAATAATGTCTGGATCGGCTACTACGTAAGTATGTTGAATACCTGTTGTGCCTAGCATTTGAGCTAAATTTTGAAGGATATAACCCCCAGTACCTCCTGTTCCAATTTGAACGATAAATGGATAGAGTTTTTTGGCCTCATAATATGATTTTGTAGCATTGATTACACTTAATATGTCTATCATATATTTAAACCTCCGCAATAGTAATGTTTGAGAAATTAATAATAGGTAGATCAGTAAACGGAGATAGAAATATATCTTTAAATCCTAGTTCTCTCCAACCTATATTTTCATTAACAAACGTTCGAATGAATATATCTGGCCACTCATTTTCTAAATTTCCAATAATAACGTACTTCATCCCAGGAATGCGCTCAGATTCATTATCTTGATTTGATGGTATTGCTTTTAACAAGTGATGCGAATGTATTTCACATACCTTTACAGTATCAATACCGACGCGCTCAAGCGTTTCAATTTCATTTTCTATAGGAGATACCCAATATTTATGAACTAGCTGCTTAGGGACGTCTAATACGAATTCTTGATTTGCCATATCAAAATAAATATCTGCGTGTACCTCTAATTCGTTAGCAGCTAACATCTGAGCTAACGAAATGAATTGGGATAAAATCGAAAAAGGTATTTTTCCAAATCGTAATGAAGTGATATCGGTCTTTGAAGGCACCATTTCATTCAATACATAGCTTCCTTTTTTCTTCGCTTTCATTGTGGGCACTAAAATATTTTTCTGCTCTAAGAACACAATTTCAGTAAAATCTTTAACTAACTCTGGAAAGTCCTTTTCGAGCCTTTTTCGGACATCCTCAGCTGTGATTTTCACACGTACCGGGGATTTATCCTTCTTTGTACGTAGAAGACCTTCCTCTAACTCTTCTGCCGTAAAATATGCAGTAATTTCATGTTCCTCACCATAGTATCTAACTATAGAACTCTCATTAATATTGAAAGTCTCTGTTTTAGCTGTAGTAGATGATGGAGCATCAGTTTTATCAGCAGAAGTACTAGAGGCTGGTTTAGCTTGGGCTATTCTAGCTTGGAGTTCTTCGCGCTGTTTCTGTTGTTCAGCTTCTTGCGCCGCTTTCTTCTCTGCTTCTTCTGTTTTGCGTTGTTCTTCAGCAGTGTCTACTAAGTTAAATAAATCGAAGATGTTGTTTGTCATGTTAATTGCCTCCTGAATTATGCGTTCCTAATGGTAACGACTTACAAATAGCTGTTAGTATTTTATTGTTTAAAGAAGTCCTCTAATGTTTTATTCAATGGTACTAGCCATGCATCCTTAAAAGGCTGCTCCTTGATTTCCTCAACCAATTTTCTGAAATTATTAATCCCTAAAGTAGTGCGTACACCATGATCTTCATTGAATGGAGCACTTACGAACCAAGTAAACGTTCGCTCTAGTTCCGTCAAAGAATTTATAGATAGACAAGCATTACCTCCCCAACAAACAATTCCGTTTGTTTTACCAACGTTAGGGAAGGGGAATGAGTAAAGCTGGGTATCAGCAGTTACGGGCTTATTATTGTCCTCTATGGCAAAAAGTCGTGTTTCGATAATAGAACTCGACACCGTTTCTTTTGTTTTGTTTTGCTTGTTTACTACAACATATTGAACAAGTAACCTAGGGAATTCGACGGCAATTAATTCTTGCTCATTACCATAGCGAATATCCCATGTTTTTTTTGGAAGAACCATGGTTACACGTTCTCTGTTAAAATCTTCTGTGTGACTATATAGAATCGTTCCTAGTGGAAGAACATGTGAATGTATTTCCTGACCTATAGACCCATCAGCATCATAGGTTAATGGTGATTCGCCAGAAAGTATTTCTATCATTGTTTCTACTGCAAATTGGAACGGACCACGCTTTATACCACTATCTAAAATTTGGTGTCCAATAATAGGGAAATCCATATTATCTGGACAGTCAGAAATCTCAAACTGCCATTTCATTTTGTTCATTACCTCCGAATTTTTCCAAAGTGTTGTGTATAGTTAATAACTCCTCCAACAATTCCTCACCATCGAGATCAAAGTAATAATCACTGTGTGTTATAAGTAACATGGCATCCTTGTTTTTATTTAAAATGGCTTGAAATTCGTCACAATTACCACAAGTAAATGAAGTGCAATGAGATAAATGTTTATCGCGAATAACTAGCATGATTTGATTTGTTATGTCATTCCATACACAATCTATATCAACTTCAAATTCTTTCATTACCTCTGATTTTTGTTTAGTAATCGTAGGGTCACAAACTTCCGGATATACTGTGACATCTGAAAAAAGGGTATCTGCTGCATACAAAAAGATGAAGTGCAATGGATTGAAAAAATCACCATAATAGAAATGAATATCTTGCTTAAACCCTTTAATATCTATGTCCTCATCTGATAGTAATTTAAGTAATTTAATACATTTAAAAGATGATTCCACAGACATTAGTTCATCGAAAGACATATTTTACCCCTCCTAAACAAAACGAAACGGAGAGCTTACTCGACGTTTCGCTTTGTTGTTAAATTCAATACACATTCGACTTGATACATCCATAACACTTAGAGGATGACGAGAAGACAACAAAACTTCTCCTTCTTCGTCCTCATAAGTAATTTCAGTTGTTAATAGATCTATCGCGTCTTGAACATCCTCTTGAGTAAACTTAGTAAAATCGATATCCCATGCATTATATTGATGATAAAAAACATGATATAGATATGTTATACCTGCAAAATCGTCCTCTTTATTTCTTTCATTTTCCTCTAGCTGTTTATTTAATTCTGTAAAGTTAAGCAAAAGCTGTTCCTCCCTATACAAATAGTGCCATGTTATATGAACTCAATTAATATGAGCGTACTGGTAAAATTAATTGTAATGAAGATACATCACTTTTATTTTCAGTGACTTCGGTAATTACAAAAGGACGCAAAGAACCAGTGAATGCTAAGCAAACACTTGATGCATCATATGTTTTCAGTGCATCTAGTACAAGTTGTGCGCTGAATGCAATTGTAAAATCTTCTTCACCGTCGTAACTCTCGAAAGCAATTTCACGATTCCCTTTAGACACTTCACTACGTGCATCAAGTGAGACAAATAGATTACCAATAGTTAATTTAATAGAACTATTAACTGTTAATACTTGAAGCAGCTCTAAAGCATCAATCAATTCCTGTCGATTTACAATCAAGTTTGATATAAATTCACTTGGAATCAAACTCGATGTATCTGGATAGTTACCCTCTATTAAACGCGAATGCATAATTGTGTTCCCATTAGCAAACGCAATTTGATTTTTTGAAGCTGAAATAAAAACCTCTTTTGTTAAATCGAAAGATTTAATAGCCTGGTCTAGCGCTTTTGCTGGAACATTTAAAGAAATACTATTCTCTTGTTCTAGCTCTGCCTTAGAATAAGTTGCTAATCGATGTGAATCAGTACAAACATAACGAGATCCCGTGTTACTAAATGTCATTTGGACAGCTTGTAGTACAGGTCGTATTTCGCTTTTTAATGCTGCGAATGATGTTTTGCGTACGATTTCACCGAATTCATTACCGCTCATTTTATATTGGCCGATATTTTGATCATCTGATGAAATTGCAGGATATTCCTCTGCATTCATAACAGCAAAATCAAGTACCGTTTTGTTTTGCGAAATTTTAACGTAGGTTTTCTGATCGTTTAATTCAAAATTGATAGCTCCTTTAAGACGCTTAGAGGTATCAAAGATGTCTTTATGTAAGACAGTAGAACCCGCTTCAGTTACGATGACTCCATCCTTTTCATCAACCATTAGCCGAACAACGACACTATCACTTGAATCACTAGCCGTGAACAGGATAAATTGTTCAGTCGCTTGGACTAAAACACCTGCCAAAATAGGTAGTGATATACGATTAGATAGTACGCGGCCAAATTTAGTTAATACTTCTTGGATATGTTTATGTGTAATTGAAAATTTCATAATATTTTCCTCCTGATCTAGCGTTCCTATTGGTAACGACTTATAGATGTAAATAAAAAACACGAATAGAGAAGGGGGTACCTTCCTCAATTCGTGTTATGTCCTCGCTGCTTTAAAGCAGATTAATTATGCAATATTACGTTCATGTTTAATTGAGTTTAAAATTTCATTGGCTATTGCCTGGTCAATTTTAAAAATTAAATTAGTAGGTTGATTAATTTTCTCTCGTAATCTACTCTGTGCTGCGTCAAGTGCTTCTTGCAGAGTTAAGCCGCATTGTTCAGTAGCTGTTTTTATATACGAAACTACTGGTTTCATAGCTTTAAACAGCTTTCTTAATGTTTCAATTGAGGCTGTTTCGATAGTACGCTCTGTCTCTGTAGCTCCTACACGTTTTAATAAGGATTCTACGTGCTTTAAAGGCATTTCAAAGAATTGAAGTTGCCCTATTACTAGAGAAAGTGCTTCTTTCATCGTATCAGCGTCAAGTGCTTTTGATTGCGATGCATTTTGTTGCTGATTAATGTGAGTAGTTTGTTGTTTTTGTTTTTTAGGTGATTGATTTTGTTGAGAATACTGATTGGAGTTTATTTTAGGACGGTCAAAATAGCCCATAATGTTCTCCATTCTTCCCTTCACTTTGAATTTACCGTTAATTCTCATATCACCATAAGTTTTAACATCAACCCAATACGTTGGTAAGTTATAAATATAACGACCAATCCCCCATTGTACGGCAGCTCGCTTTAGAGAATCTGAATAACCACCTTTAACAGATTGAACATCAGAAACTTCTGAACCGTCCGTTCGTGTTATCCATTGTCCATCAATATAAATTGAAATCGAACATTGAAATGTCTGTATACCATTAATCTCTAGTAGCCGATATTCTGATTTCCATAGCGCACCACACACTTCATCTAACTTGTTCATTACTGTACGAGATGTGATGTAAGGTACAACAAGAGCAGTATGCGTATTGTTTTTTACAGCAACAGTTTGAGCCCTCCATGAAATTTCGTTTTCATTGAAGGGTTTTGCCAAATCCTCCATAAGTTCTTTACTTGTTAAAGCCATTAAAATACACCCTTTCCTAAAGAAAAAATTTCATCCTTTTTTACAACAAAAAAAGACCTCCAGGAAGATTATTAATAATAACAGCATAGGAAAAAGATGCTGTAATCAAATAAATCAACCCAAAGGTCGTATAGTTGTTAGTTACAATCGCAAAGCAATAAAAGCCTGCAAGAAAAATTAAAATAAAAAAGAATAACTATATTATACCTAAAAAATATCTATTTGAAAATATATTTTAAATTCTATTCGATTATTTTAAGTTAATTATGATATAGTTTATATAATAATTTTGTGGTTACATATATTGAAACGGCATGAACTGCTCATATCGATCCTATACGTCGTATAGGATTTATATGAGCTTTTTCTTTTTTATAGAAAGGAAGGGTATTAATTTTTCTATGAAGCTATTATGTTGGTTGGAAAAACAAAACAAAGATAAAGTATACGAGTTATTGCAGGTAATAAAGGAATCGGCAATTCAGTTCTCTAGTATAGATGAGGTTAATAGTGAAGAATTGTTTTATTGGTTACTTGAAAACAAAGATGGAATGGGCACCTTAGTCATTACAGATGCATCTCATGAAATTGAAGAATGGGAGTTATTAGTTAATTCCATAAAGAGCGGTTTTATTATTCATGTTAGTACTGATATATATAAAGCGAATTTAACAAAAGAATGTATGATCAAACGAGCTGCAGATATTAATAGGGCTATTCATTATTATCAATCATCGGTAAATTCACCGAATTCACAGATGAGAAAATATATCTCTTTAGAATCAGAGCCTGAAAGAGTTCAAAGTACTGTTAACCCAGCTAATCCTATTGCAGAAAAAGAAGAAACACTTGATTTGCCGTTTAAACAGGAAGACATAACTGCATTCCCTTCAGAAACTACTAAAGCAGAGGATATACAAGAGATTTATTATCCTGAGCATGGGGACATACAAGAGACTTTTCCCGATTATAGCGAAGACGTAGTGGAAACAGAATACGCTACAAATACCAATAACCAGTCAAATGAACAGATAACGATTGAAGAAGAGCATACTACAGTGGAAGTACCTCAAACTAAAAAACGCTATGTTGTTCCTATAAAAAACAAAATTCAAGATGAGTCTACTAACACCAATCCATTATTAGGGGATGTTCAAGGCTTTGCTAGTGAGCAAGGTGAAAAAATTATTCCTGAAGAAAGTATTAAACCCATTGAGGCGTTGGAGAAAGAAGAAGTATTAGTAGCGGATATAGTTAAACAAGTAGACGTGGGAGATAAGGTAGAAAGTGACTTTAAAAGTCGTTCCAGAAATATTCAAAGACAATTGTTTTCAAAGCAAAAATGGTTCGATAACCAAACAATTGCTATTTGGTCTCCGATTCATAAAATGGGCGTTACTACTTTTGCTATGAATTTTGCCTTGTTTTTAGCAGAAAATCGTATTTATACCGCACTATTAGAAGGGTTATCGGAGCAGCCGATAATGAAAGATTGGCTAATGCGTTATTCAGATATACCTCTCCATTGGAAAAGCTATGCTGCCACGATACAAAATAATGACGAAGATCCATTGAGTGCTGAATGGAATTATCGAAATGTGATGTTTTTGCCATTGAATAGCAACGATGGTCAATTTTCTTGGAATGAGGTTTCCTTAGAGTCATTCATGACTACAACGAATATCGTGGACATTACATTAGTCGATTTACCAACAGGTAAGATGGCGAAGCATACAGAAGCATTGTTGAAATATGTGGATCAACTTTGGATAATTGTTGATGATACATTTCAAGAGGTTGTTGCATGGAAAAAGTATATACATCAGCTGAAAAAGGACAATGATGTACAAATTCATTTAATTTTCAATAAAGAATATGAATTTTCTCAATCAAAGCGGTTGGAAAAGGAGTTAGGGATAAAACTAATGGCCAAACTCCCATCTATGCATGAACTGGTTATGCGTAACTACTATGAAACTGAACCGTTATATATAAATGAAGAAGCAAATCCGCTCCTACAAGAAGGTTTTGAAAAAATAGCCCAACATCTATTTAACAATAAATTCGAACTTAGAAATGACAGTGATAAATTACAAAAGTCAGAAAATTGGTTAGGTAAATTACTAAAACCATTGAAGCGCAATCATATGTTTGGTAAACTAAATGGGTAAATATTTATTTGTTTTTTTGGCAAACCATTAGTGGTTGTGCGTTGTACTTATTAATTATGGTCTTTGGACTTTTGGAGCGATGACATTTTTGTCATGGTTTTAATAGTCTGGAGACCTTTTTTTATTGTCAAAATTTAAAGGGGGATTCTTGCATGGAGCGATTATCAATTAAAGAAATTCGAAAAGCATTGCATCGTAATGAAATCCGATTATCTATACACGTCGTAAAAAAAATGAGTCAAAGAGGATATACCAAAAAGGATTTATTATGCTGCATTTGGATGGGAGAACAGACAGAACTTCAATTTCATCGAGGGCAATATAAATCGGTGATCGAGGGAATGGATTGTGATGGATTACCAATGGCTTGCATCGTAGGTGTAGATGGGGAAACTGAGTGTTTAAAAGTAATCACGGTCTTTCCTCCAATAAAAGATAAATTCAAGAGAGTAATATAAAAAGGTGGTTAACTAACATGAGTGATTTAAGAGCAACTAAATTAAAAGGGTGGTACGAGTATACTCGTCAAACTTGCCCAATTTGTTCAAAAACAGGTGGGTGCATGGTGAATGAGAAAGGTAATAAAGTAGTCTGTATAAGAGAAGTGAGTGAGATAGTATTTTCAGAGAATTTTCAATCTTGGCTTCATCATTTGGAAAATGGCCAAGAGGTGGATATTAAAAAGAGTCAATCATCAGTAAAAATACGTGAGAAATTAGACGCTCACTTGTTGGACTATTTTTTTAGAAGATTTCAAGATGAAGTTTCTTTAAGTAATGAACACCAACAATACATGATGAGTGAGAGAAAAATGACTAATGAAGAATTGGACGCGCGCGCTTATAGCTCATTTCCAAAAAAAACTTGGGAAACAGCAGCTTATGTATTTGATAAGTTTAAGCAAATTGAAAATGCAAAACTTGGTGTACCAGGCTTTTATAAAAATCAATACGGATGGAGTATAGCTGGCTCTAATGGCATTATGATTCCTTATCGCAACGAATACAATGAAGTAGTAGGGTATCAAATTCGTGTGGATAATCCATTAAATGATGTAGCCATTAATAAGGATCACTTTCCAAATTTACAAGCGAGAGTGAAGCAGCAACCTAACCTTGTTCAAATACATGTAGATGGGGAAGTTATTATTGAAAAGCATATAGAGTTGAATACATCTATTAAAGTAGAACATGAAGGCTTTGTTGGTGAAGTGAAGCTTGTAAAAGGTCAACGTTATTTCTGGTTATCAAGTTCGGGCAAAAATGAAGGTACAGGTGCAGGTGGGCCAACGCCTATTCACGTAGCTGTACCGACAAGTGAACTGAAAGCTTGGGAACTAAAGAAAGAACAAGATAAAGATAAATCAGAGTATACAACGCTGCGTAAAGTTGAAGCAGTTTGGATTACAGAGGGCGCTCGTGAGACTTGTTCCTCTATAAGTTTAGAGGTTTAACCGACTAAATGAACAAGAGGCAATCAGCTGAATTTTAAATTTAATTGATTGAACTATTAACATACAGGGTGGAATGATAGGGTAACGCCTTGAAACGCCCTCACAATCCCATCGTGCTTATATTAACGCAAATTAATGTGAAGTGACGCTATCATGGGTTAAAACGCGAAGTATACGGTGGAAAAGCTTAATATGGCATAGCCATTTGAAAAATCACCAAAGTTGGCTAGAGGTAGCCAATGTATATGACAGTGCTAGTGCCGGTTGGCATGGTGAGAATGTAGAAATACTGACGAACTTTCGAATGTACGCTCTGGAATTCGGACGTAATCTAACAGGTTACGGGGTATGCTTTGATACAGCAATCAAAACGTACTTCCATCTTGAGGACGAGTAATTATGAGCACGATGAAACTCCTTACTGTATTGCAGGTACAGTATGAGATGGCAGGGTAAAGAAAGCACCTAAACCAATCATATAAATGGGTATGTTAATGGAACAAGGAAAGCATTGGACACTGAATATTATGTTTTGCGACATTTGAGGTGGTAGATAGGAAACGAGTAATCGAGGGAACTATCTCTAATCAATGTGAGAGTAGTGGCATGAGCGTTGAAGTTTCTGTAATGGAAATGGAGCAATAGCCACAAGTCGTTATACATGGAGATAAAACAACTCAGGTCATGGATTCCAGTAAGACTAAATAAATCACGTCCTTATAGGAAGGGTGATGACCATGAGCGAGATTCTAAAAGACCAAAAGCTTAGAAATTCGGAATACTATGGCAAACAAGCCAGCTATGACGATCTCTATGCGAAAAGTCAACGAGGAATAACATTTAAATATCTTTACAAGAAAATAATAGATGAAAATAACCTTTTACTCGCATACCACAATATTAAGAAAAATAGTGGGAGCAAAACTGAGGGTTCAGATGGTAAAAACATTGAGGACATTTCAACGTTAGGTACTAATGAATATATAAAACGTATGAAAGCTATGTTGAGTAATTATCAACCAAAAGCAGTACGAAGAGTAGAAATTCCTAAGCCTAATGGCAAGAAAAGACCGCTTGGAATACCTAGCATTTGGGATAGATTAGTTCAACAAGCGATATTACAAGTTCTTGAACCAATTTGTGAAGCAAAGTTTTACGATTCCAGTTTTGGGTTTAGACCTAGCTCTAGCTCACGTAATGCAATGGCAAGAGCGGTCAACTTAGTTAATTTATCTAGTATGTATCACGTTGTAGATGTTGATATTAAGGGTTTCTTCGATGAGGTTAACCATAAGAAACTTATGCAACAATTATGGACGTTGGGAATAAGAGATAAAAAAGTGCTGTCAATTATAAAAGCTATTCTAAAAGCGCCCATACGGATGCCTAATGGCGAAATATGTTATCCAATTAAGGGAACTCCGCAAGGGGGGATACTTAGCCCATTATTATCAAATATTGTTCTAAACGAATTTGACTGGTGGATAGCGAACCAATGGGAAACAAGGCGATTAAGTGAACTGAAAAGAACATTTAAGAAGTCTGGCATTGAGAATACTTGGGGACATAGAAGCAAACTAAGAAAAACTACAAAATTAAAAGAAATGTACATTGTAAGGTATGCGGATGATTTCAAAATTTTCACCAACTCTGAAAGAAACGCCAGAAAAATCTTCATTGCTGTAAATAAATGGCTAGATGAAAGATTGAAACTTCCAATCTCAACGGAAAAGTCCAAAATCACAAATCTCAAAAAAGAGGCTAGTGAATTTTTAGGATTTAATATCCGAGCGGTTCGGAAAGGTAAGGATAAGAGTGGAAAATGGAAATATATCGCACATACACATGTAACGGACAAAGCGTTGGAACGGATACACAATGATTTGAGCAAACAAGTTGTAATTATACAACGCTCATCTAATAGTGACCGTACATTAGCTGGAATTATGAAGTACAACTCAATGGTAATTGGAGTGCATAACTACTATAATACCGCTACTCATGTAGCTGGAGATTTTAGAAGAATGCAAGACCAAATGAACCGAAAAATGTACAATCGTTTCGCTAAAGCAGTACGTAGGGATGGTAGCTCAAATTCTAATGGATATACTAAAAACGGCTCATATAAAGGTAAACACGCTGGATATGAACCATATATGAAATCTAAAAGAGTTTACTACTATATGCGATACCCCGTACTACCAATAGGTTTTGTAAAACATAGGAATCCAATGCAGAAACAAAAAGGTATATGCAAATACACCGAAGAAGGAAGAAAGTTGATTCATAAAGAACAATCAACTGTAAGCGAGAAATCTTTACAATGGTTAAGGGAGCACCCAGTCATAGGGGGAAGGGCTAGTGTCGAATACAACGACAATCGAATCTCCTTATACGTGGCTCAAAAAGGTAAATGCGCTATCACTGGTGCGGAATTGGAGGCATGGGACATCCACTGTCACCATAAAGTACCTTGGACTATCTCGAAAGATGATAGTTATAGCAATCTTATCATTGTGAGTAACAATGCCCACAAACTCATTCACGCAAAACGTGAAAGGACAATTAAGAAATATCTCGATTTACTAAAACTCGATAGTAAACAACTGTCGAAGATCAACCTTCTAAGGAAAAAAGCAGAACTTGATGTAATTACCATCTAATCTATTTCGAATAAGTGATATTAGAGGACATTCAATAATAATGAATCTTGACTGAGGAAAAGGTTTATCATCCAGTAACGATGGAACGCCGTATAGGGTGAAAGCTCTACGTACGGTGTGGTGTGGGGGAAAAGAGCGAGGAACGATGTTCCAGACTCTTACCTATCACAATTAAAAGCAGATATTGCTATTGAGCATATTTCAAAAGCTTATTCAAAGGAGCAATTAGAAGAGTTGGGCAATACGATGTTAGCTGTTCCCGGTGTTAACAGTTGGAGAATGGTCATTCCAATGCTTATTAAAATGGGTGTTAAGAGAGTAAATATCGCGTTTGATATGGATGCGTGCGCATTGTTCTAAACTTAATAGTTTGTAGAAATGCAGACAGAAAGGTTTAGGGGTACAAGATTTGTACCTAACTTATATTCTGAATTGATGGGGGAAGTACCCATTTAATGTGAAGGTAGACATATTACCCTAATACTCCGACGTGCATAAAGAAAACCTAAATGTATTATGTACGAAGCTCGGTGAAGTCGCAGAAAAACAGACCTGAGAAGTGGTTAGTGAAGTATGCGGGGGGCTAATAACCGTCATGGTGAGGTACGCTGTAAAATGTTCAGCTGAAACGAATACTCTTACTTACGTCTCGTGATGTCGAGTTTGACAAATTCAAGTCATTCGGTCTTGCAAAAGATTTTAGTTGTAGTAGAGATTTGGTGTCCGATAACTACTACTTTCAACCTTTAAGGTTGTTAGTTCATAGTCCATCTACCGAGGGTGAAAGAATAACTAACGGGATACAGAGTGCACCTAAAACGGCGAAATAAAGCTAAGAATATAGGAACGATGGAAGTTAGATAGGTGGAGCTATTAGGAAGCTAAGAAACCTAAGCGGTAGGAAATGACCGCCTAAATCTAATGACAGCAGCCCGTAGTAGTAAGGAAGCAGAGTAATGTCTGTGGAGCGAAGGGGCATAGCCTTAAAAACGTTATAATCAATCCGAGTCAATATAAATGGGGAGCCGTTGAGCGCAACCGATAAACATAGAGAGGGGTGACTACCTCTTACCTATGAAACGAGACCATTTAATGAAAAATGAAACTGAATTAAGAGAGTTTCAAGAGAAACTGTACAAATACGCTAAAAGAAGGTCTGAACAAAATAAACAAGTTCTCTGTAAAGATTTGTTTGAAGTCATCAGCGCACAAGTAACTATCACTACTGCCATTCATAACATAAAAGGCAATAAAGGTAGCAAAACTCCGGGTGTTGATGGTAAAAAAATCACAGTTTACTTACAAAAGGATTTTGACGAGGTTATTGAAACAGTTCAAAGCGCAATGACGAACTATTCTCCGGAAATGGTTAAACGCGTCTACATAGACAAACCAAATAGCAAGGAGAAAAGACCACTGGGCATACCAACTATTATTGACAGAATCATACAAGAATGCGTTCGAATAGTAATCGAACCGATTTTAGATGCACAATTCTTCAATCACTCTTACGGATTCCGCCCATATAGAGATGCTGGTCAAGCCATTGCAAGAACCACAAAAATCATCTCAACTACAGGATACAATTGGGTAGTAGAAGGTGATATAAAAGGTTTCTTTGACAACATTAACCATAGGAAATTACTAAATCAATTATGGAGCATGGGGATTAAGGATAGAAGGGTACTCATGTTAATCAAACAAATGCTTGAAGCGGGTATATTAGGTGAATTAAAGAAGAACGAGAAAGGAACCCCACAGGGTGGTATCATTTCTCCTATTTTAGCCAATGTATACCTACATTCCCTTGATAAATTCGTAACTAGGGAATGGGAGAGCAAGAAAACTAGACACCAATACAATGAAGATTATACAAAGTATGCCGCTTTAAGAAGAAGTAGTAACCAAAAACCAGCATACTTCATTCGGTACGCTGACGATTGGATACTTATTACAGATTCCAAAGCTAATGCAGAAAAGTGGAAATACAAAATTGAGAGATTTTTAGAAAATGATTTAAAAATCGAATTGTCTAGAGAAAAAACATTGTTAACCAACGTCCTTAAAAAGCACATTAATTTTCTAGGAATAGAAATTAAAGCTCATAAACGTAATAATTTAGAAGCGAAATCCAACAAGAAACTTATTACTACATCACGTCCTAATAGATCCAAAATTAAAACCAAGATAAAACATATTAAAGTTTTAATCAGAAATATTAAGTCGTGTAAAAGTAAAGAGGATATCATAAACCAGATAAATAAAATCAATATCACAATACGTGGAATCATCCAGTATTATCAGATGGCATCTTTGGTCAATAAAGAGCTTGCAAAATATTCACATTACCTGACTAGGTTGGTTACCGGATATCTAAAAAGAAGAGTTGCAGTAGAAATTGTACCCGCCAACCAAGTAACCAATCTTCAATCGGTTCACGAGGGGCGAAAACAACTAATCCCAGCAATAAGGGATGGAGATATTCTTGTGGGAGTAACAAATATTGGATTCTGTTCATACAGAAATCCATTATATAAAAACCCTAAAGAAAATCCTTTTACGCAAGATGGTAGGCTGTTATATCGGAAGCGAACTTCGAAAGTTCCAATAAAGGAGAGAGCGGACGAGTTAATAACCAATAGGGCATCAAGAATAGTCCTAATGCGAAAAACCTTCCATAACTTCGAATACTTAATGAATAGATGTTACGCATACAACAGAGATAAGGGTAAATGCCGAATTTGTGGTGAGGAAGTCTGGATATATGATGTAAACACTCATCATATAAGACCATACCTACCGCTCGACCTAGTTAACAAAGTAAGTAACCTTGCTACTTTACATGAAAAATGCCATCGAATGATAAACTCGAATAAAGATTACACTGGTGAAATCGGTCTTAAAGCGTATAAGAAAGTACTAATGTACAGAGAAAAGGTTCAAAACAAAAGAAGAAATGATTGATTATTAACGGTTAAGGTGGAACGCCGTATGCGATGAAAGTCGCACGTACGGTGTGAAGTGGGGGAAAAGAACAACCAAACGAGTAATGTCGTGGCTTGGTCTTACCTATCACTATGATGCATAATGAAAAAGTAGCATATCAATTAAAAGAAATGTTAAAAGAGCTAAAGAGTAATGAAATTTCTGCATCGCTTGCTTTGTGGAACATAAGTGATGGGAAAGGAATTGATGATATATTCGTCGATTCACATAAGTTTCCTCAAATAAAGAAGCTGTTTTAATGTCCCAAATAATAAATTCGATAAAAAAACTAAAACCTGTATTGTAAGTAACAACACTTACAATACAGGTTCTTTTTTGATTTATGACGCCTTTTAGCTTTATGTTGGTTTAGAATAAAGCTTGATTATAAATCACTCTAAATCCTTTATTTTACTGCATATAAAAAGCAATCGTTTTGAATAAAGATTGATCAAAACGATTGCTTTCTATTATTTTTAAGAACTGTTTTTTATAAAAAAGAGTGATTATTTTAAATCTCCTTCTTCCACTAAAGCCCCCGTTAGTTTAAGTACAAACCTTCACAATCTCCCTTAGTTCCATAAGACAAATATGTGCCAACGCAACTCCCTTATTGCACCTGTTAGGTTAAGAACTACGCTTTTTTATTTTTAATCTCTTCCAACAAAGAGATAACCCTTTCATTCTGTTTAATTATTGTTTGATTTTGATTTCTCATTTTTGTGAAGTTAAATAAAAGCATTAATAAGATTGCTAATATAAGGAAATTCATAATTCACCTCTACCTCTATTTTTCTCTAAATTATACCAGCTCTTATGCAACTAGCCTGCCAAGTTAGTTTAAGTACATTTCTTCACAATCTTTATACATACATATCCAACAAAAAAATCATCTCACCTCCAAAAATCTATAGAGGTGAGATGATTTTTTAATCAAACTTTTTTTATAAAGTTACAACAAACTCCAAAGGAGTAAAACGGTGCAACTTTTTTACAACGATACATCTTTTTTATAACGGTACGACTTTATTTTAAATCTACATACCACCGTCAGTAGCTACTTCTTTACTGGCTACAGCCTGCATAAAATCCTATTAAAAAAATACAATCGTTAAAATTCAACTAGAATATTCAGAATAAAAAGAAAAGAATATAGACTTGGGGGGTTCATTTGTATTATAATGGTAATTGTAAATAAATCTACCATAGGAGGTATTACATACCATGATCAAAAAAATTACTGCAGGTGTAGCAACATTAGCTTTATCAGTTGGGATTATTAGTACTACTAGTGCAGCAGAACTTACTCAACCTTCTCCAAAAAATTCTTCTGTTGCTTCAATCAATAAAGGTAAAATTACACCATTAGGTTTTTATCTTTATAAAAATTTTTCAATTCCCAAGTATTATAGTTCTAAAGACAGTATACCAACAGAAGTGTATCATACAGAAACCAATGGTGGATATGTTTATAGCGGTTATCTAAAATTACAGAATGCTGAAAAAGTTGGAGCTACTTATGTAGCAACATTTAGTGGAACACTTTCTTGCTGGGTTAATTAAAATGATGAAGTTAGATTAAATTTTGATAATAAGACATTAGAATTAGGCAGTAATGACATGGTTTTACCCTTTGTCATTACTGCCTTTTCGTTTGAATCATTATTTATTGACTCCATAATATCTTGAATTTCTTTAATCTCTAAGACTTCTGCAAAACAGGCTATTTATCTTTTCTTTTTAAAATTTTTAATACAGCGTTGCCTATTAAAACAGCTAACATTAAGACCCATACATAATAATTTAATTTATCAGGTAAAAATTTTAATACCCATATAGACATCATGATCGTTGCGAGCGTAAGGTAACTGATTTTTTTCTCATACTCAAATTTCTTTAAATTACTAACGAGAATTATATAACCAATTGGAGGAGTTATTATACAGAAAAAATATAACGGTCCTTTTTTTAAATACCACGGTAATTTATTTCGCATAAGTCTTCCATAAAAAACTTAATTTTTTCATTATAACAACCCCATATCTTCTTTTTTGTAATTAAGAATGTTATCATTATACAGTAACTAAAATACATTATTTCAATTTATTGGGATTTATATCAAGAGCAATGATACATTATATGTAAAAAATTATATAGCTAAAGAAAATAAGTGAGAGGTGAGCCTTTTGTATTTTTCAGACATACAATTTTTTATGCTTTTATTTGCTTTTATTATAATGGTTTTAAGCTTACTTAAAGTCTATCAAATAAAAAAAGAATATTTAATCAGACATAAGGAATTAGAATTAGAATTTAAAAAAATAGAGTTGGATAGACAAAAAATAAAAGTAGAAAATACGTGACTAATTAAAAATAAGTACAAAAAGAGCCGAATTTTCTACTCCAAGAAAATCCGGCTCTTTTTTCGTTACATCATAAAAAATTTCCTCAACTTATTATGATTGAGGAGATAATCACATAGTTTCGTTTACATTAAACTTTTAGTACAATTTAACAATCTAGACCAGTACCAAAATTTGGTATGATTCTAGTTGAAGCTACACGATGTTGTTGAACTTGTAACACTTTCACAATAACATCCATAACGATTTTTTCACGTAATGTTCCAAACTGACCTTCTGGTGCAACAGTAACTGGAGAGAAGTCAAGTTCAAAGAAATTAGCACCTATTAATTCCCCGTAAGGTTGTTCGTTGTATGTCACAGAATTTGCGAAGAAGTTTTTGTCCAATCGAGGTACTTCACCATTAGTGTCGTTTAAGAAATACGCTTTTTTACTATCGGAAAGACCAATAACAGGTGGAGTTAAGAATTCACCTGGTGTAATTTCAGCGAATCCAGAAAACGGTACTTCAACAATTCGATCTTGTAATACACCTTGACACGCATTAGTAGAATACTCAATATTTTTCCGAATAAACCCTGATATAAATAATTTTGCTCTCGTTACTTCAAAGAAGTTTGTGTCATCAATTTGAGCAAAATTTACAGGAACGAGCTTCACTTGATTTAAAAAGGCATTCTTTGTTACACGTTTAATCTCTGTTGCTGCTGGGTTTAGTGGAATATCTGCTTCTACGACAATTTGCAGCGACCTTTCTACAAGCACCACTGGGACTTTCATAATTGGCGTTTGCAGTGTCTGATTATTTACTACTGGACTATCAGTCACCGGAATTTGTTGCATCGCTGGTATTGCGCATACTGGTGCTGGTACTGCTTGTTGCTGTTGTTGCTGTTGACTGTTATTACTGTTGTTACAATTTTTCATTTCCTCACCTCTATTATTTTTTGAGCTTTTTCAAACTCTAATAATAAAATATGTGGATTAAATAATTTTCAATAGGCTAATAGAATAGTCATTTGATTCATTTACAGCACAATTTATTTACTAAACATGAACAGAGAAACAAACGATTATTTATATCAACTTACAAAGATGAGATATTTCCGTAGTTTATTCATCACATAAAGCAGCTTTAATTTTCTGTATTTGTGAAAGATGAACAGTTAAGTTAAGTGCCATTCTTTGGTGAAGTCGATTATTCTTTTTCTTTTGTTGCGACGCATTTTCATTGTGATTTGGATTAGCTGAATACCTGAAATTTTGAAAAATTTTACCTTCCAGTGTTATTTTTCCTTTGGATACCGAGTATGTCCCATTACCTAATGATTTTCCAGATTGATCAGGAATAAATTTAAAATTTCTTAATTCAACATTTCTAGAGATTTCTTTAAAACCAAGAACTTCTTGTTCAAAGAAAACTTGATTGCTCATATTTATCTCAATTTCATACTCTCCTACTACTACTGGGACTCTCACTTCTATATGATTATGTGTACAGTCTGGCTTACCCTTCTTTTTTTGTGAATGTATATGGATTGGATTAGCAATCGTTTCATATATCCTATTCTCTGCATATTGCATTTCATTTTCAGAAGTAAAACTAATAATTTCATTAATTGTTGTATGGACTAACCTATATTGCATTGGATCAGGATAAAATAATTCTGTATGAATAAACTTTGAATGGCTCTCTGATGGTTGTGTCTGATTATCGCCTTCGAGGAATAGTGCAGATTGTTGAATGATATTACCCGAAATAGGTAGACGAAGAAAATCATCAATTTCAACAAATATTGTAAATGGAATTATATCCTCTTTTGAATAGATATTTCCCAAATTAGAAGGTGGAATTACATTACATTCTTCTTTATCTTCTATTCTCGTTTTTATTCCCTGTTCTTCGATATCTTTCACAGTTTCTGTAAGAGATTTGGTATGTACTGAGTCATTATTTTGAAGTCGATATAATTCCTGGTCAATTAGAGCCTTATTATTATTCTGTTGCTGAGATTGAATCCGCTTTAATTCGAAAAACAATGGAGTATTCATTCCATCCACTCCCATAAAAATAGATTTGCTTTTATCTATTTATTTATGCTTCTTGGCTTTTTTGGTTCCTGGTGACGAAGATCGTCTTCAATTTAGCAATTGATTTTGGTGAATGAAACAATAAAAAGCCTGATTCCTCAATTTAATTGCTGAGAAATCAAGCTTTTCACCTTAATGAAGAGTCTCTTTTTACGAATATTAATTTCTAAATAATCTTGTCCAAAAACCACCTTTAGTTTGTTCGGTAATTGCTAATGTTTCTAATTCAGCAATCTTAGAATTTAATTTACGAATTTCAGCTATTAAAGCGTTGGTATTCGGTGTAGTTTCAGCTAACTCTGTTTGATTCCTTATCATTGTATCCATCTGTTCTTGCATGTGCTTAAACTCATTACTTTTCTTTGGATGTTCAATCGCCTTTAAAATCATATCCTGCTTGGTTTCTAACGTACTCAAACGCTCTAATAAAACGGCATTATCTTCTATGATAGACGGTGTGAAGTCTGCACTTGAAACCTTAGATGTTGCCTCTTTAAGCGTTAATCCATGCGTTTTACTCAACGTTCGGAAAGCACGAAATATTAATATGTCATAATCTGAATAATCACGTTGATTTCTATTATTACTTTTGACTTCGTAACAAGCACGTTCTAATTCAAGAGAGTAGGCACGAAGGGTATCTTTAGCAATATCCAGTTTTATAGCTGCATCACTAGCATTCATAGTTCGATCACTCCTTTTTTAACCAGTTGTAACCTTATATCTTTATTGTCGAACACTCTCAAGCATAGCAAAATAAGCTTGTCACTATTATTATTCTAGCCAATTATAAAATACACCTTTATTAGTCGTTCTAACATGCTGATTTAACTGGTCGGAAGGATAAAGCATAGATTTGTATGAAATCGAAAAACAAACGCTGATACTCGTTGTCTGTGTGCGTTAAAAGCAATGTACGTTGTTCTTCGGCTGTTGCTTCTAACATAGGGAAGGAGTTGTATAAATCCAATGAAAAAAACTTATCACCATTGGTGTAATCGTTGTATTTGTAATAGGAGTTGTGTTTTCAATCTTCCATTACAATAAATACAGTTTTATAAAAAGTATGTTTTAAATCCTCTAAAAGATGGTGGAGGCATTCCTCAGCAAAAAATCATTTCTAAAACAGTCACCAAAATTTACAAAAAATAAGAATCATTAAAAAGAAAGGACAGAAATGTTGATTTTATATCATTTCTGCCCTTTCTTTTTAATATTTTATATATTCTTCATTCAAAATAATTGTTATAAGAGTAATTATCAAAAGAATATATCCAAGAGACCCCATTTTACTATCATTATATTTATTTTTCTTCTGTATTATATTTTCAATAATAACAAAGACAATAGATACAAAAATCAAAGTCCCAATATATAAATAGCCAGAGAATAATAAAATTAATAATAACGAACAAAATATTAAATATCTAAAAAATCTACTTTTAAACATAAATTCTCCTTCATTACTTTAAAGTTTTTCTCTCATTTTAGCATTATAATTATTTGAAATGTTAAAATGAGGGGTTTTTATAAAATAATGGGAGAAAAAGTCGCCGATACAGAGTCCTACAGAAGGCTGCCAATGCGTTAGGCTGTGACGATATTGGTACGCATACGATGTGTAAGATGTTTGGGTACCATCATTACAAGTAACATAAGGATGTGGCGATGGAGGATTTTTCTTTGTAGCATTTTACTTTTTGCATCGAATTGGAGTGATCAATGTGATTAGAATAAGTTTAGTTTGAACAATAACAACATAATTTTTGGTGAACTGATTTTCATGATATGAAGTAGAGGAGGGAGAAAGATATGATAAAAATAATAGGTGCTATGTTTATAATTTCATCTGGATTGATTTATACATTTGAAAGAGTATGCTCAATACTGTCAACTAGTATAGTTAAAGCAGGTTTTTTTTCAGGTGGAATGACTGGGGCGGTTCCTGAAGTTGAAGTGGTTGGGGTATTTGATAATGTATATATACCTGGGCTTTTTATTGGAGGATTATTAATTTTCATATATGGTTTTTTTATAAAAGAAAATAACGGCTCAAGTATGCCGGAGAGAACGTCGAAATAAAAATTCAATTAAACAAATTATTTAAATGTGGAGAAGAGAAAGATAATAAATAATAGAAATGTCCCCCCTTAAGGAAGGAAAAGGGTATCATCAAACAAAAAGTTGATAATAAAAGCTCGCAAAGACTATACTTCTAGCTTTGCGAGCTTTTCAATGATCAATTTTAAACTGAAACAGCATTTAATTTTTCCTTATCACTATTAGGTAAGTTATCAAAATCTATTCGTTCTTTAAAAGTTGATACTTCATTCTGAACTTTCTGATCTATAACATCTGATTCTTCACCGATTTTCTTGAGAATATTAATTTTCTCGTTTAAGAAAAAGATGAATTCATCAACGTCAAATTCGTTACTTTTATTGGATTCACTTTTATTATTGATACTTGCGGGTACTACACCTTTTTTCTTTTCAACAGGCTTCTCTGACTTAAGCCCTCTGCTTGCAGCGTAATCTTGTTCAATAGCACGTTTTACATATCCTGCAACCTTTTTAACGCTCCCCAAATCAATTCGACCTTGAGTATATTCAATATTTGATTCGATCCGTTTTTCGGGATAAGTATCAATTAATGAATCAACCGTTTTTTCATTGAGTCCCCATTCAATTAAAGTACTCTTAATTTTGAATTGAACTTCTGTATATCCCTTAACATCAACAAGTGTTTTTTGTTCACTCTCAATCGATTTTAAGGGGATAATAGGCTCTGTCTTAACAAAGTTTGGATTATGATATATAAAAAACTCAATTTTCCCAACCGAACGGCCAACTTTTATCTCCTTGAAATCAAATAAAATATCGGATTCTTCAAGCAGTTCTTTTTGAGCTGTTAATAGTACTCGTTGTTTAAAATTGGCATACAGCTTATAAGAGCCCTCTGGCACTCCTAACATCTCTCTCAATTCATTCAAGCCATAAGTTCTCTTACGAATCTTCTGCCATTGTTTTAGAAGCTCATAAAGCCTTATAGAGTAGGCACTATTTAAGTTGGTTATGCTACCTAGACGATATGAAGTAAAATTCTTTTGTAGCTGCAATATATAAGGCTTCCAAAAATCGTCAAAACGCATACTAATAGTTCCTTGCCCTTCGTTATAAGCAACATAAGACAACCAAGATACTTGATGTACGGTATCACCTATTCGGATTTCATGTACTTTCTCCATTAATCCTTTAGTAATATTACGTAGATCTTTATATTTTGATTTCCCTTTCAATTCGAGCATATTTACAAAAGGCTGTATTTGAAATATGTATGTATTAATATCATCATCATTAGGCTGTACATTAGAAAATAGCGTAAGTATCAACTTTGACTCTAAAGTAGAGAGTTTGTAACTGGATTCAATTAAAAGGTTGGATTTCGTCACCAAATTATCAACGTTAAACTGTACTTCAACTAAATCAAGTTCTAATTGTTTCATGTGTTATCTCCCCTCTATCAAAATATAACTTCAGAAATCACTTTTAACTATTTCATGTTATATTTTAGATTTTTACACAATCCACCAAGAATTACTAGGGGTAACCAATAATCTATTTATTATTTATGTATTTTGCTACTTCCTTACCCTGTTTTCGTTATATTTCGCAAATAAATGTTCTTTTGCAGCCAGTAAGTATCTAACCCTGTTCTTGTTATATTTGCTGAACCCTGTTTTTGTTATATTTTAATTACGAAACTCCATCATTTACCCTCATTTCGTAATATTAACCCTGTTTTTGTTATACATTTCCCTGTTTATGCTATAGATCACCCTGTTTTTGTTATAGTTAATACCCTGTTTTTGTTATAGATAGCCCTGTTTTCGTTACAGTTCACCCTGAATATGTAATACTTAACCCTGTTTTTGTTATAGTTAGTGACTCAAATCCTTAGAGCCTGTAAGGTTTGCAGAGACTGAAAACAGTAAACACTTAAAACATATAAAACAAAATATTATAAAACAATTAAAACAAATATAATTTCCTTTAGTTTTGTAATGTTATATTTTAATAATTACCTTAATAAAAACCCTTTAAAATCGATAACAACCGGTAATGAATTATTGTACACTTGAAATATTAGGGAATTAATGAACAGTTGAAAGGAAGTTAACAATGAAAAAATTAATAATGATTGCACTATCTACAATGTTATCGATTACCATTATTTCACCAATTGTTGCTGATGCTTCAAAAAAAGATTCCGATAAAGTAAGAACTGCACTTGTAGAACAAGGATTTACAGTTAAAACAAAATTCACTTATGGCTTTAATATTAGTGATCCAAAGAAGATAACAAATGATTTTACGTTATATAAGATCTATGAAAATGGTGAACAAGTAGGTACTGCAAAATACTCTGATATGTATAAAAAGGGTTCTACAGATTATTTATTTTTATTTTTTAATAACACAAAGAAAGTTACTAACGAAAAGATAATTAGTACAATTAAAGCAATAAGTAAAATATCACCTGATAGTACTTTAGCTAAAAACCAAACTGTTGAAAAATATGAACAAGCTTACTATGGATTTGGCAAAATTGCTGAAATTAAAGAAAATGTTCATCAAGAAAATTTGCGGGAAATTAATAATAAGAAAGCAAAAGAAATGAAACCGTTAGAAGACGAATTCAATAAACGTTGGTACAACGCAACAACGGAAGAAGAAAAAATGAGAATAAATGAAGAAAAAACGTTAGTCCTTGTTCCCTTATATAATAAATGGGAAGAAGTAAGGAATGAAGAAATGAAACGATATTATAATGATGATATTTCAAATTATAATTATATGTGGAATAAGCAAGAAGATGGAAAGAAGAAATCTGGTCATTATGAGTATATCGTTACTCAAGATAAAAACAGATTAATCTATCTCAATGAGTGGAAAAATTAATGTAAAGATAAATTAAAAGCCAATCCTACAAAACTTTCATAGGACTGGCTATAAGTTGTATCTATTTAGAGAATAATAAGTATTAAAGCTATTGCAATATCTTAATTTTTTAGTTATCATTAAATTGAATTTAATAGCAAAAACCTGGGTAAACCCCACTTTATTTACGACTGCGTTGTTAGTAACGCTTATATAGTCGTGCATGAAGTGGGGTTTTTTTGTGTTTCTAACCCTATAAATCATTGGAGGTGGAAGCGTGAAACGTATAAAAAAGTCAATTATGGCTGCTTCAACATTGCTTGTAACCGCACTATATCTAGGATTTGTTAATCTGGTATCTGCAAAGGGTACTGTTGAGGATTCTTTAACTAATGCCGGTATCACTACTAAAGGTAGTACAACAGGATTGTTTGCAGATTTAAAAAACATTGTTTTCTTAATTATGGGTATTGGTGGACTATGGGCAGTATGTTTCGTCATTATTGGCGGTATGTTACTAGCAGGTAGTGGCTCTAATCCTCAAAAACGTGGAGCTGGTATTGGTGCAATTGGATGTGCGTGTGTGGGTTTATATGTAATTTACAAAGCATATGACATTGCGGGTTGGGCGACAGGTTTGGGAGGTTAGTATTTACTTTCCATAAATGAAAAAACACCTTTACTGTTGTAAAGGTGTTTTTTATTAAAACAAAGAGGTGTAAAAGAAATGCGAATAGCTAAAGTTGCTGTAGATATGTCAAGTGAACAAAAAAATATACAAGGTGTTGTTTCCTCAAGACAAGCAATTTACCTAGGTGTAGGCGGCATTATTTTATATAGCTATATACCAATTGTTTTTAATTTACTTTTCGAGATTACTGGTTGGTTACCAGCTATTATCTGCTGTTTGGTTCTAGCTTCACCAGTTATTTTTGTTGTTGGATTCTTTGGGTTTACCAAAGTATCTAAATACAACATGAATCGAGATTATTTTTACTTTATTAAATTCCAAAGAAAAACTCAATACGGATCTTGGCGGAAAGGAATGTAGTACATGAAAGATATATTATTTCTGCTTGGGATTGTTATTTCAGGATACGTATTCGTACGTATCATGCTAAAGGAACCAATACTCCCATGGAAAGAAAAAAATATAAAGAAAACAAAAGTTCAGGTAAAAAATTCGAAAAAAAGTAAAAAAGATGAGGCTGTAGATGATCCGTTAAATGAGAAAGAAGCGGTGCCATTTCAAAAATTATTTCCAGAAATCGAATCATTTGAATCTCATATGATTCGACGAGCTGGAAATGAATTTACGATGATGGTGGAAGTAGAACCAGTTAATTACTTTTTATTAGATCAAGAAGAGCAGGAAGCAATAGATATAGGTTTTGAAACGTGGTTAGCACAACTTAACTATCCTGTTCGTATTTATCTCCAAAATCGTTTTGTAGATTTAACAGATCCAATTGAAGAAATTCAAAAAGTGATTGTTGAACAAGATGATTTGTACTATGAAGCACGAGAATTCGGCCAAAACATGATTGAAAATTTAAAAGCATGGCAAATTAGTCAGCCACGTTATGAAACTAAGAGATACATTTTATTTGATTATAAGGTTGAAGCAAAAGACATTAAAGCTGATAGCGATGAAGAATTAGAAGAAAGAATTGTTGAAAAGGCATTTAGTGAATTGCACAGAAGATTTTCAGCAGCCAGACAACAATTGCGAAAAGCAGAGATGAACGTACTGCTACTAACAACTGAAGGTATTGCAGAAGTACTCTACTACACATTTAATCGTCGAAAGGCAATTAAAAATAGATTTAGAGAAATCGAAAGTCAGGAGCAAGTCGCTTTATATGTGACAGCAGATCAGGATGCAGAACATATAGCACTTGTTAAAGGAGAGATAGAAAAGAATGCCGAAATTTCCTAAGTTAAGTAAGAAATCTAAGAAAAAAGTAGAAGATGAAGAATTAACTCACGAAGTCGAAATTGAAGACAATGAGTTGCCAATTAATAATATTCCAACAATTTGGGATGTTATAGCCCCCGAAGGAGTAGGAATTACTGAGCGTTCAGATGATTATGGTGTCATAAAGCAGTCTCTTGGTACAAAAACATACTTTAGACCTTTTTATGTAACGCGTGATGGTTACCCAAGAAAAATGAAAACAAATTGGATGGATGCCATGCTCTCAAGTGGTGAACTTGATTTAATGATAGATATTCAAAAAATTAATAAAACTAAAGCTATTCAATTGTTACAAAAACAAAATACTATCCTGAAGTCAAATTTGAGTTTCCAGTTAAAACGGGGTAATCAAGAGGGCGTTAGTGATAATCAAACTAAAATTGTAGACAATGAGATTTTGATGGAAGAAACCCAGTTTAGTGAAAATGATTTGTATGACGTAGGTGTTATCGGGACGATGTACGGGGAATCTGAGCGTTACTTAGATAAATTTAGTGATTCATTAGAAGATGAAATGGCATCAATCTTTGTAAAGTTGGCTGCAACTTGGGGCAGAGTAAAAAAAGGGCTCCGCACTGTATCACCATTAGTCACCAATGAAATAAATGATTCTATGAGAAATATAGATCGACGGGCTTTGACGACATTTTCCCCTTTTATAAGCGGAAGCGGAAAGTTTAATGGTGGTATACCTATAGGTGTAAATAGAATTACTGGTCAGAAAGAATTTTATAATGCGTTCGGGACTCCTGGGAATAGACCAGATAATTATAATATGGCTATTTTCGGGGTATCTGGTTCTGGTAAATCCATTGCAATGAAATTATTACTTGCCCGTGAAACAACAGGAATGGGTGTGTATTCAAGGTTAATTGATGTTGAAGGTGAGTTTCTAAAAATCGTTAAACGATTAGGTGGCGTAAACATTACCCTGTCGGAAGAAAGTAAAATCCGTATTAATCCATTAGCAATAAACGTAACAACAATCCCTTATGATGCGGATGATGAAGAGTTAGAAGAATTAGAGAACCATGAAGAACGAGAGTTGATTGAACGAGATGGACAACAATATATTCAATTTGTTCCAATTCGTGAAAAGATTAATGAAGTTACAGAATTCTTCGATATATTATGCCGTGGGAAAAATCAAGAAAATCCAGGTTTGTCTGTATATGAGCGTAACTACACTGAAGAAGCATTAAAGTACCTATATTCAGAAGATCCTCGTTTTAAGTATAGTACACATCCCTCTTCATTATTTAGTGAAAAACCAAAAGAAGAAAATGGAGTGATTATTCAAGTAAGAGTAAAGAAGGATGAACCTACTATAACAGATGTATTTACTTATCTAATTAATAAATACGGAACGGATCAAAAAGCTTCACGTTTACTTGCAGCTATTCGTCCATTCTTAAAAGACGGTTCAAAGCCAATCTTTGACGGTCAAACTTACTTCGGGAAAGACGTTTCAGTTGATATACATACAACTCGATTAGTCAATTTTAATATTTCTCAGATGGAAGAAGGATTCCTACGTCCAGTTGCTTATCATGTAATTCTTAATTATGTATGGGAGTACTTTGTTAAAAATGTTGAAAATGCATTAAAGAAGAAAATAGTATACTGCGATGAATTCTGGACTTTGGTAGATAACGAGCAAACAGTCTCGTTTAGTGAAAAACTAGCAAGAAGATGCCGTAAACGAAATACGGGTTTCCGTATAGCTTCTCAAGATTTTATAAGAATACTAGAATCTAAAAAAGCACGTGGGGTATTACAAAACACAAATTCTTTCTTCTTCTTAAAACAGAATAAAGTAGATTTGAAACATATAATTGAAAATTTTGATTTGAGTCGAGGTGAACGTGGTTTATTATTTGAAAATCCTGATAAGGGGGAAGGTATTCTTCGTGTCGGTAAGTCCTCCGTCCATCTTCAAACAGATCCATCAAGAGAAGAACTAGACTTCATCGAAAGTAACGCTGCTGTATTAGATGAAAATAAAAAACGTAGCAAATTCAATCGAAGTGGTCAAATATAACTTCATTTTCTCAGGAAAGGAGATGGTTAACTGGTGTTAGATTTAGGGGAAAAGATTTCAGCCATATTTGAAAGTCTAATAAAATTTTTAATGGATAGTTTTGTAGCTCCATTTAAAGATTTACCAACACTTAAGAATTTAGTCTTTGGTAAATATAATGATGACCTTGTTTGGTCTACATTCCATGAAAAAGATCTAACTAAAGCGTTCAGCCCGATTTTTAATACAATGACAACCCTTGCTGGTTTTTGCTTAGTAGCATTCATAATTTTTTCTGGAATGCGAATTGCTAGTTCATCGATGATAGCTAGCAGACGAAACGAAATGTTTGAAAGTGTCAAAGATTTATTACTTGTTGTAATTCTGTTGTTTAATTTGCCATTAATCTATGATTTATTGTTTGGAATTAATGATGGTCTAATTAAGCTGTTTTCATCAGCCTATGATTCAAAAATGGACGAATTGAAAGCAGATGATGAGAAAACAGGGATAATCGGTAATATATTTATTCAATTAATACTCCTAGGTTTAGCAGTTTGGGCAAATTTCTACTATATGATGAGACGCGTATCATTACTCATATTAATGGGAATGGGTCCTGTCATGGTCGTTTGTTGGATGTTCCCTCGATGGAAGGGTATTACATCGGCATGGTTTAAAGAATTGACTGGTTCAATTTTTGTGCAATCGGTTCATGCTTTTGTATTTTGGACAATTGCAATTATGTCAAATACAGCAACAGGATTTGTTGAAACAGTGATCGTGTATGTAATTTTTATACCGATTACTGAATCCTTACGAAAGCTGTTAGGTATGGGTGGAGATATGCAAGGTGGTTTTTCTAAAGCAGGTTCAATGATGGGATTAACTGCACTTGGAGGAGTAGCTGGTGCTGTTAAAGGTGCTATTGGAGAAAAATCTGTAATGGGCGCCCTTAGTGCAATGAAAAATGGCGCTAAAGGAAATAAAGGAGATTCTAAATCAGATTCAGATAGCGATCCAGGAGACACAGGAAAAACTATAGCTGCTTCTGCGGGTTCAGATTCAGGTACTACATCAAGAGCTGAAAAAATGCTTAAACCAGGAGACATTGTTAGCAAATTGGGAAAGGCAACGCTTGGAGCGGCAGGTGCAATAGCCGGTTCAGCAACTGGACCTGTGGGTACTTTAATCGGTGCACAAGGTGCTTCTATGGTTGGTGGTGCTATAGGTGGAGTAGCCGGTAGAACGGGTGCTAGTGGAGCAATGGCTTTGGCTAACCGTATTAAAGCTGGAAAAAATGCGATGTCGGACTTGAATGCCGCTCGTTCACAAGATTTCGATGAAGGTATGGCAGATATGATTGCGACATCAGATACTGATAAATGGGCAACTGATAATAAAGATGCAATTATGACAGGCTTGAAAGAGAAGTTCCCAGATGCAACACAGAAAGAACTTGATAGTAAATTTGATCAAATTAAAGCTGATAAAAAAGATCAATTAATGGGCGAAGCACGTGGCCAATGGGCAAATGCGAAAGACACCGCTTCTAAAGTGGGAAAAGGCGGTTCATTAATCAGTGCTTCTGCGGGAGCAATGGCAGCAAAATGGGCAGATAATAATCAACAATCCTTCATGGATGAATATGATCAAACAAATCCACAACAAGCAGGAGAAACGGATGCGGCATATTTAGCTCGGCGCGCAAATGCATTTAATGAAAAAGTAGGACAAGTTAAAAATCAATTTGCAGAAGCAGGAGAAGCCTACACGAATAAGTTTGGTGGAGGAAATGTACCCGTATCACGTGAGGGCTTTAACAAACATATGGCCAATAGCTTGAATGGTATGACTGGTATGGGCAATGTTGATGGGCTTGCGAATGCGAGTGCGGAAGCAGTAAATAGTGTACAAGGTGAACAAATGTTCACAAGTAACGGTACTCCAAATGCGGCTGTTTTAGCAAACAGTCTAGCACATGCGAAAACATCGAAGATGGGTAAAGATTTTATAGAGCAAGAAATCGGTAGAGGTGTAAGTGAAGAAACAGCTAGAGGTAACTGGGCATCACAAGAAGCAGGTATACATCAACAAAATGTAGATAGCTACTCTTCTTCAGGATTCCAGGATAGTGCCCAAGCTTTAAGACAAACTACAATGCCTAAAGGAAAAGTGGCAGCATTAGCGCAATCACTCGGAACTGTATCGGGAGCAATGGTTGGCCTTCCTGAAATGAAGAGAGCTGTAGGTCAAGTAAATACAGGATTAGCTGTAGGGATGCAGACATTGGCAGAAACCTCGCAATCTGAAGGTATGTTAAAAGCTGTGCCTGCAGCATTTAGAGGTGGTATGCAAGGAATGGTTGCCCAATCAATTGCGGATAATGGCGGTAATGCTGTTCAGGCTGAAGCTAACTTTGTTAATAGAGCCGGTTTTGCAGGAGGAATAGTAGTAGGAGCAGCGGGCTATAAAGCAGCGAAAAACTTTGCTATGAAAAATTCCCCATATCAAAATCAAGTTGAATCGCAAATATCTTCTCCAAGCGATGTAATTCAAATGGCACAAACTGTCACTGATGTTCATGGTAATAAACAGATTGCACCAGGGGCGATTAGACAGGTTGTAACAGCAAATTCTTCCCATATTGAAGTGCTTACAAAAGGTGGAGAAAGACAGGTTATTTCTCGGATGACAGCTGGCCATAGTGGTTTAGCAAACGGGGATACTGTTTATCAAGATTTGAACGTTGACAATGATATGCTCGTACCTCTGCGTTCATCCGGTGGGCGAGGGGGATCTACATATCGTTTAGATAGTGGTGGTGCAAGAATTCCATCATCAGTAGCTATTTCAACGGATCCTAATAATATTTTAGGTAATCCGCTTCGTTCTAGTAAACATGCACCTGTACAGCAGCAACAAGCACCTGTGTTTAATCAAAAAGTAGACTCAGGTAGTTTCCATATAGAAGATTTAGCTTCTCAAGGAATGAGTAAAGTTGAAGTAGTTACTTCAAAAGGAAAGCAATATGTAACAGCTGAAAAAGATGGTCAACGATACCGTGTCTCTCCAGTATTCGCAGGTGATTCACGTTTAGCGAATTCAGAATCATTTTCTATTCTAGTAGCAGTAGAAAAAAATAAATTGAAAGCCATTGCATCTAATATTCCTAATTCAGTAGTAGCAGATATGCCTGACGGTGATCAAACGGACTACTTTAGTAGTAACGGGGTAAGTGGATTAATTATGCCTGGAATGATCGAATCAAAACATGCTCAACATGCGAAAAAATCCGCTGAACGCCGTTCAGTACTAGATAACTATGGTCGTAAGCAAGGATTATTAGGGTAGGTGATGTAGTATGGTTGTACAAGAAGAAAGAGAGTCCATATCCAAGAAAATAGCAAAACAACAAGCTCGAAAACAAGCTAAAAAACTTTTGAAAAAGGGTGGAAAAGCAGCTGCGAAAGTGGCTGCCAAAGCTGCTCTCGCTGGAATGAAAGCATTAATCTCATTCTTATTAGGTTTAGGAGCCCCATTTTTATTAGGAACATTAGCAGTTTTAGCTGCGCTATTTGGGATTTATTTAGCCATTACTTTAATGTTTTCTATAGGTTCAGATTTACTCGATGGTGAAGAAAAAGAATTCTATGAATATGTAGTCCAACAAGCTGATGCAACAGTAGATATGAGTAAAGACGAGCAACGATCATATCGAGTGCCCCATGAGTTAATTATAGCTTCTCTTCAGATATATGATTCTACTAAACATGGAAAAACGGATAAAGAGGCTGTAAAAATTATGGCAAAGGCGTTAACACCTATATTTACCTACGAGGAAAAAGAGGGGAAAATCGAAACGGAAACCACTACATGTGTTACTGGAGAAGGATGTAAGACTGTCACGGAAATTACTCCTTTTAAGTTGAACATGTTAACGAGTGTTGATGCATGGAATCAGAAGATGGTGACCACGATTACAGGTGAAAGAACAGATTGGGTTACGGCTAACTCTTCGACAACTACTAAAGATAAAGATGGGAAAGATATCGTTACTTCAAAATCTGTAAAATCTCGTGCTCATACATTTGTTCCAGTAAATGAAATTGAAGAAGACTATACACATTTCGATCGTGTCTTATCGGATATACCATTTGACTATAAAGAGACAGATAAAAAAACTGCAGAAGCATTATACCAGGCTTCTGGTGGAACTATAAATTATTCTGAATGGTTAAATGGAGATTCACTAGCGGGATCAGGTTTTGGTGATATAGGAGATATTGGTTCAGACGTTAATGTATCACCAGGGTCGAACGTTCCTGCAGAATACATGAAATACTATTTGGCTGGACAAAAGAAATACGGAATAGATTGGTATTATCTAGCTGCATTCCATTTCGTAGAAACCACGTTCTCGACACTCAAACCAATGATATCGAGTGTAGGAGCAATTGGACATACACAATTGTGCGCCATGTTTCTCTATAAACGTAGTTGCGTGAAATGAGAGAATACATTCGTATTTAACTGATTTATTGATTAGCAAGGTGAAATACCTTGTTATTGCTAAGGGCTAAGATGCAATACCCTAATACTCCTACATGCAGACATTGACCATTTAATGAATGTATGAAGCTAGGTAAAGTCGTAACGTGAGGGCAATATCTACATGTCCTAAATCGTGCGGGGGTCCATAAAAGTTAGCTATGGTAACGAAAGAAACTCATGTTTGAAGCATCGTAAATGTCGCTCAACCTTATGTAGATTCAAAGGGTTGTATAATCACTGAATCATTTATGCTAGTAAGTTGCATAAAAGACGTCATAACAGCTTAGTTGTTGTTGTTATAGATGAACCAGACAGTTATAGTCCATCTCGTCTGGTGAGTAAGTGCGGTGTAAAGTGAGTACCTAAGGCTATACAAAAAAGGGATAAATAAATCGGAACATGGGAAGCTGCTTAATCCGGAGGGAATGGTTACCCAATGATGGACAAGTAGTGGCGGAGACTTCGTAGTAGTGCTGAAGCAGGGTAATGTCTGTGGAGCGAAGGGAGTTAGTCGGAACAAGATATTAGATTAGAAATGTAGTTCGAAACAACCCGCTTCAATCGAAAGTAGTTGATGGGGTTATATTAACTCATAGTAGCTAAGGCGTGAGAATTAGGATACATACATTGATCAAATTAACATGATTGTTTCGATGGAAAGCCGTATGCGGTGAAAGTCGCACGTACGGTTTGGGCTGGGGGAAAACTAGGAGATAACCTCAAATAGTTACCTATCAGCACTATGCCTTGTACTTGGGTAGGCTGGTCATTCCCGGGTTGTGGTGGAGTAGGAAATTTGAATGTAGATGACAGCGTATTAAGTAATATGGCAACTATAAAAAAGCATGGTGGTTATGGTCAAGATGGTGATGGTGACGGTAAGGCATCGCCATGGAATATTGCAGATGCAATAATGTCGACTTCTTATCTTTTATATAAAAATGGATTTAACAGTAATATTGATCAAGCAATATGGAAGTACAATCATGATACATCCTATGTGGCAAAGATAAAGCAAAAGGCCGCTGAATTTAAAGCAGCAGCTTCTTACACGGATGGTGGTGGCGGTGGTAGTGGTAGTTTACCAAACTCTGACGGTGCTGGAGCAATGAAACCAACAAAAGGTAGGATAACTAGTGGCTATGGTTGGCGAAACCTTGGAGCAGGTCCTGAATTTCATTATGGTGTCGATATAGCTAATGCTGCAGGTACCAAAATAGGTGCAATATCACCTGGAGTAGTTACTAGAGTAAGTACAGGTTGTCCACCAGTAGGAAATTTGAATAGTTCGTGTGGTATGGGTTGGGGAAATTATATTTGGGCTAAACACAATATAGATGGTAAAACCTATGAAGCGGTCTATGCTCATATGTCGGGTATATCAGTGTCTCTAAATCAAACATTAAAAAAAGGGCAAATAATAGGTGCAATGGGAGCAAGTGGAAGGGTGACAGGAGTTCATTTACACTTCGAAATTCATAGGGGTGCAAGGAACGGATACTCCACTGTTGTTAACCCAATTCAAATAATTCCATATGCGGATTAGGTGTGATTTTATGGATAAAAAATATCAAATCATTATTAGTGTTGTTGTGATTTTTTCCCTCATAAGTATTGTGATGTTTAGTATTATCTCTAACAAAAAGGAAACTGAAATTACATCAACAAAGGTAGATGAAATGAGTACTAAGCTCAAGAGTGAAAAAAGTACGAATGATATCAAGTTGAAGTTTATTACTAATCATTTGCCAAAAGAACTAGGGATGGTTGATTTGAAAATAGGTGAAAATGTTGAATCTGAAAATCCTCAACTAGCTCCGATTGTTTTACTACAAATGGGGCTACTTAATAGCGATGCAGATGCTTTTACAAGTGCATTTTCAATAGACTCCTTGGAGAAGCTACTAAATGGTAAAGACCTTGTGACAGACAAAGAAGCAGCTATACAAGAAGCAATAGGTAGTCTATCGAAAAATAATCAACTAAAGGATATATCAACGAGACGTATAGACGATAGAAAGTATTACATTCAATTCTACTATTTAGATAAGACAAGTTATAAAACAACTGTTTTGTTAACTAAAAACGATAATGTTGGGGTTGATACATCTTATCGTATTGATACATCGATAGTAATGCTCTTAGAAAATATGAGTATGAGTGTAAAATAAATAGATTAGGTGAAATATATGATAGGGCAAATGATACGAGCGCTCCGTAAAAAGCATGGTTATTCCCAAGTAACGTTAGCTCGAGAGCTAAGTGTATCAGCGCAGATTATTTCGAATTGGGAGCGCGATTGTAGTATACCTAGCTTAAAAGATATTCAAAAACTAGCTGAACTATTCTCTTGTTCAATTGATTTTCTAGTGAAATCAAATGATCATTACGAAATGAGTTTGCTATTAAGTCAGATGCCAAACAAAGAAATACGTCGTTCCTGGTATAACGAATTATTATTGTGCGAGGATAACGACTTAGAGGTCTTGCAGGGTTTATGGGAGACAATTAAAAAAGTGAAAAGTGTTTAGTAACAAATAATAGAGCCGTTTATTCAAAATTATGAATAAACGGCTTTTTTATATGCCTATACAATATTAGTCACCATTCATTGCCCATGAAACAAAATGCTCACAGTTATTAAATATTAGGTTATATTCAGATTCGCCAAGTCTTGAATATGCTCGTGCAATAATTTTTTCATCATGATACAGTTTTGTTGTGCTGACAATATGAATTGCTGCGCCTTTAGCGAAATGTTCAATTGACTCTATCTTCACCATACCATCTTGATAATGGATAACTGTACTGTCACCTAGCGATAAAGCATGATGTAAATAACCTAAACGGTTCATCTGTAAGTGTTTGGCTCGTGTAATTGTATCACTATCGACTGCTTGGCTTTCATACTTGTTTGCATTTTTTAATAATTTTCCCCATTGTGGAATAGTTGAAAGTGTGGAGACGGGTAACTGTTCAGTCGTATTTTTATAGGTTGTAACAAAGCGGTCAGCCTTTTCAATAATATTACCAACTGGAGGGGCATCACGCTTTAAATCAGAGATAATATCACGTTTACTTTCATGGACAACCTCTTTAATACCTACTTTTAATTCTTTAGCATCATAAATAACACAGTCTACAAAATCAAAAACATTTCTGAAAAATCCCATGCAATTTACCCCTCTGTTTCAAATAATTTTGTATAGTTCTCGTTGGAACATTGTCCCTTTAATATCACTCTTTTTTAATCTCTTAATCACATTGTATCTTAGTGAGACGGTCGAGTGTTTAAAAGGTTGAATTTTTAGTTATATCTGGTAAATCAGATATATAGATTTTACTGCTATTTTGGAGATAAACGAAGGGGTGTGTAGAAATTGACTTAAATTTATTTTATCAATAAACAGAAGACTTTGAAGAAAAAAGAATCCCTTATGTTTAACAAGATAAATGGTGCAGCTTGGAAAGTTTTCCATGAATATGTGGAACAGCTACGAACATTTCAATGTGATGGACTGGATTGCTAGTTTGGATGAAAAGCATTATAAAGTATTAAAATGTGCTATAGACATACGAATGAGAAAAGTTGAATACTCAAGTATGTAGAGAATAATGTGAACTAAATATTGCACAAGAAGGCAGAGAACATTAATTTGGTCCCTGCCGATTATATTGGTGCATGAATTCAGTTATTTTTTTGGGAATAAAAGATAGATCCTAATGCCATAAAAAACGAACATAGTAATAATACTTATAATCATTGCTATGATTGCTAATGACATTTTAAATAATGTTTGTGCGACTAATAAAACTATTTCAATTGTAGTTGTGTCCATTTTAGCTCCTCCTTGTTGTAAATTTTTTAAGTCTATTGTTAATTTAAAAAGAGATGTAAAAGTTTTACCTAGAAAAAGTCTACTCTATAGAATTTCGTATTTTAAGATGCTTTTACATATTGTTATAAGCAAATTTGAAATATATATTCTAAAAAAGAAGAGTAATAGCAAAAAAAGAAGGAAAAGAGAAAATAGGACAAGTATGAGATTGAAATAAGTTTAAATAAAAGGTTGCTGTAAAACTTGTTTTACAATAAAAGAAACCCAGTCATTGTTCAAATGACTGGGTTAGATTTGAGGTAGATTTAGTTTGTATAGTAAAGATTAAAGATTGATTAAACAGCCCTTAAAAGCCTATAGCATCAACATTTCCATGATTTTCAATAGAGTGCATTATTTTCAAACGTCTAAAAAGGTAGCGTCGTTTTTAGAAAAATGAGGTTTATTTCTCTTTTTCTATGATATGCAATTCAATCTAAAAAATTGTTCAAAATGGATTCTCACCCAGCAATTTAAGTTTAGTCTTTATAAAAAAGTTTTTTGTTGTGAGTAAAAATTTCATAGATAATATTATCTCGAAGTTTGAATACTAGTTAAATAATGGTCTTCAAAATATAAATATCCTCTATCATATACCCATTGCTCTTTTACACCATATATTGTTTCAGTTTTATTAATGTTGTTTGGACGTCCCCATGTAGAATCAACTGTTTCATAATCAGTCATTCCAATGGATGGCTCATACTTTGTACTATTAGTTGTTACAGTTTTTGATGGTGTAGATGGTGTATATGTTTTTTCCTTTATACCTTTTAATGTATCTTTTTTTAATACAGTATATTTACTCATATAAGGATTGAATTTACCATCAGAATCTACACCTAAAAAACTAATAGGTTCACTATCATTCAAAGTAAAAGGCTCATTCATATAATCGTTAGTGACTCTAATGTAGTATTTTGTAAGCCCATTATTAAAAATACATGTAGATACATTCATTGCATCCTCTTGTACTCTCAAAAAATCTTTATTGACTGTTTTATCTAGGTCCTCACTTTTCAAGTTAGCTAAAATATTTTCAGACATAATAGTAGATGATTCTTTCAATTTTAGAATTAATGTCTTTAATTCAATCTCTTTTTTAGAACCTGCTTTTAATTCAATTGTTTTTAAATATTTTAAAAAATTTTCAGTATAATATTTAATTTCAAGAACTGTACGTGTATCATTTTTATCCGCTTCTAAAACCTTTGTTGGAAGTATACCTATATGATGATTTAAATAGCTTAGAGTTGTATTAACGTTATTTGCAAAGTCTATAGAAATATTTTTTGGTAAATCTTTAGGATCTAACGTAACTGTATAAGTTTCGAAGTTATGTGCTAAATCCTCTTCGATACTCCTTTGTAGTTCCTGCTTTTTTTCTATTGCATTTAAAATAATGAAAATTGCGATACCCCCAATAACTGATAATATAGTCGTCCATAAAACTTTTTTATTCATATTTCCACCTCTACTTTATTTATGACTATAGTACCATGTTAGTGTATCCTAAAGATAGGTTGAAAAGGTAAGTTTAGTAAAGTTAAAGAGATAAGTGTACAGCTATCATAAGAGGACAAAATAGATTCCACTTAATAACATACAGAAGGATGATTACTTATTATATCTACAACATGTAGCGCCATATATGCTGCTATTTCTAAGAGATCGCAAAATGTGTAATGCAGAATTATTCTGCATTACGCTAAAATATACTAAATTTTTAATAAATCGCCAAAAGCTTTTGGCATTATAAAAGTTAGTTTTGGTTCTGTATTAATTTACAAAGGTTGAATATTGATAGTAAAGAATGTTTAATAAAGATTATAAACTAATGAATTTTAAGGAGATTATTTATGTTTTTTGACCTGAAAAGAAATGGATTGGACTCTATAAGAGTATGCTTTGAAAAAATAGAAAAAATCGATGAATTAGCAGTAGGTAAAGAATACAATATTAAGGATGCTCTCTTCTATCTAATTCAAGCAAACGAGGTCCTTTTTAAACTATTACTTAAAGAACAACAAGAGTATTTAATATTTACCGATATTAGAGGTTACATCGAGGCGAAAAAAAAATTAGAAAAACATGTAGAGAGTGACAAAACAGTTTTTGACATTAATCCAAAATTAAATACAGTAGGATTGAATGAAGCTATTAATCGACTGCAATTTCTATGTGATACGGTAATTTCAGAAGATTTTAAAACATTATTAGAAGAGATTAATAAAGAAAGAAACAAGTTAATGCACTTTGAAATATTTCTAGATGATAATGAAGTTAAAAGTTTAATAGTTAAAATTAAGTTATGTCATAATTTAACAATAGAATTTTTTAAAAATAAAATTGAGCAATTTGAAGATGAAATTAAATATAAGAGGTTTGAATTAACAACAGTAGAATATGAAGGAATTATGGAAGAATCACTTAGAGTTCGTGAACTACTGGAACTACAGGCTATACATGATGATATGGGGTTGTTAGAACAATCCGAAGATGGAAACTATAATTACGATTAGGTATTCTTTAAATACATTTGTAAAATTATTAGTCAAATAGATGCGTACATACGATAATTGAACAATCTGGAAAGGTCTATCTTCAATTATCTCTTGGTTGATTCTACATGGTTACAATACGTAAAATTCTTCAATGTATATTGCAAAAGTTGGGAGTGCCGTTTATGTAAATAAATTTTTCAAGAAATACAAGAAACCTTGCGGAATGGCGAGGTTCTTTTTTATATTGGCCGTCTAAATATTGGTCTTTCCACGGTTTTCACTGATTCGTACATTACTCACGTATAATTTCACCCATTTAATAACAATATAAATTCACTTGCTAAATCAAACGTATGTTTGTAAAATATAAGAACAAACGTTCCTCTGAAGGAGTCCCTTTTATGTCTAGCATGTACGATAATCTGCCGGATAAACCTATCATTTGTATCGACGCAACGTCATTTTATGCTAGTTGTATAGCTATGATTGAAAACTTGGACGTGATGACAGTGCCTATAGCTGTAGTTGGAAACTTAAATCAAGCAGGCAGTGTGGTATTAGCAGCCAGTCCAGAAATGAAAAAACGGTTTGGTGTAAAAACAGGTACAAGGAAATACGAGATTCCTAAACATCCTGATATACGCTTGTTTGAGCCTAAAATGTCTTTCTTTCTGGAAATGTCTATGGCAATCACGCGATTAATAAGCGATTTCGTGCCACCAGAGGCTATCCATGTCTATTCAGTCGATGAATCATTCGTTAATCTTGAAAAAACGAACAGGTTGTGGGGGAGTCCAGAAGATACTGCTCAGGCTATTCGTCAAGCAATTTTTAACCAATTCCGCATTCGTACTGCTGTAGGTATGGGTCCTAACATGCTACTTGCAAAACTGGCACTCGATCTTGAAGCAAAGAAAACTGGTTTTGCAAAATGGACTTACGAAGATGTGGATAAAAAACTTTGGCCAGTCCATCCTTTATCCGAAATGTGGGGTATTGGCAAACAGATGGAACATAATTTTAATAAAATGGGGATCTATTCAGTAGGAGACTTAGCACGCACGGACTTAAAAAGACTTGAAAGGGCATTTGGTGTAATGGGTACACAATATTACTATCATGCATGGGGGATTGACCTTTCAAATTTCGGTGAGCCATTACTATCTAAACAATTGAGTTTTGGAAAAGGCCAAATGCTAATGCGGGATTATCATACACGTAAGGAAATTCTAGTTGTACTTTTAGAAATGTGTGAGGATATAGCACGAAAGGCAAGGGAAGCGGGTTATGCAGCACGTACATTAACGCTAGGGCTATCCTATAGCAAGCACGCCATGACAAAAGGCTTTTATCGCTCCAAGACTTTAAAAGCGCCTACAAGTGACACAATGGAGCTTTACGCAGTATGTAAAGAGTTATTAGATAAATACTTTGCAGGTGAGCCAGCACGTCAACTGTCTGTACGTATTACCAACTTGGAACCTGAACAGAGTATACAGTTAGATTTGTTTGATGTAGACAAAGTTAAACGTAAGACACTAGCACACACGATGGATCACATAAGAGAGCGATTTGGAGCAACATCTTTGTTACGTGCCACTTCCTTTACTAAAAGTGGTACTGCGATTCAACGTGAGCAATTAATTGGTGGACATAGTGGGTGAACGATTGGAATGTGTCACATTTAAAAATTCATAAAGATGGGATATAGTATGACAAATTTCGATAGAGGGAATAAAAAATGGACTTCGCTAATGCTTCCAGAACATCTAACTATATTAAAGCATTGGAAAAAGGAACAAAACTATATAAAACGCCCTGAATTAGATGAATATCAATTAGAGGACTTTCAAATGATTATGTCTCAAGCACTTACGACTCATGAGCCCGTGCTCATCACCACTTGGAATAACGGTGAATTTTTCACTACCGAGGGGTTATTACAAGCTGTTGATCCTTATCATGACGACTGCCTAATTCAAAGCTCGTTAGTGAATAAACGAATACAGCTCTCCGCAATCTGCGATATACGCCTATGTGATGATTTTCTATGATAACGATTGATGAACATAACCAATTGCACCAATACTTGATATTAGAATTAGCAATTCAATCTTTACAAAAAGATCATTCACATTTAGGGAAATTGAAAATGAAAAATATCTATTTAGTATTGGTGGATACATTATTAAAGGAATTGAAAAGTGATTATTATAAATCAAAACAGCTATTAAAAAGAAGGGGAATACAAGTAATAGGATGGCATCGAACGAGCGAGTATTTCAGTGATATTCAAATACGAACAGCTGGAGAAGATCTTCATCTAAATTATGCGAATCAAGCATTAAAAACAGCGGTAGAGGAAGAGTTATTCAAACGGCTACAGTAATAACAAAGCAAAAGCACAAAAAGTGTATAAACATCCTTTTGTGCTTTTATAGAGAATAAAACCTATATTTTTAGTTGAATCGCATAAAGTAAATTATTCCCGATCTGATAGTAATATATGCGCTAGTCCTAAAATGTATTCAAGTTTTGATTTTAAGTATTTATTACGAATAGTTAAATGGCTCTATCTAAAGTGATAGCCTATTTATGATTGAACAATACCGTTTAGGCATATCTTTATCAATATACGGAAGTGCAAATTAAGTAAATCTAAATCTTATAGAGTGGACCATTTCCGGACTATGAAATCTATATAGCTTGTTAAAATAATAAGTAGTAAAGCCAATAATTATCATTGGACACACTATAGAGCAAGGAGTTTTGAGCTTTTCACCTTCATAAATACGGTATAATTATGTTATGTAACTTGCCGGGTGGGAGGGCCCTATTTCCTTCCTCTTTACTTAATAGAGAAATGGGGTGCAGCAATTTGAAATTGTAGTGTCTAGTGAGTAAGCAAGCAAGTTCCGCTAAGTCATCGTACAGTCTTTGATCAAATCACATAGAAACCCGTGGCTTTATCCCGGGGGTCTTTTTTCTTTTCTTAGATTAATAAAATACCTGAAAATTAGGACAGAGCCTATCCAAAACGTTACACCTATGTTCTCTCCTAGAATAAGCCATCCAAGTAAAGTTCCAACCGCAGGTTAACTTCCTTACAATATCAGTTTCACATTATTTACCCAGTAATTATTTGACATACAATTAATAGTTTGGTAGTTTGAAATTATCTAAGATAATTTTTAGATAATTTAGAAAATTGGAGATGTTAAATATGAAGAAATTATTTTTATCAGAAACAGAAGTTTTCTCAGCTTTCGCAGACTTACCAGATGTCCTGATTCAAGATGCAAAAAATGCAATTTCTTATTTTATTCCGGCAGATGAATTAAGTAAATTTGAGACAAAGTCAATTGAACAGGAAGAGGATGTCTTAACTTTTTTAATACCGAACGGGGATTTAGTTGATGAAATCAACGATTTTTCTTACTCAGAAAAATCATCAGTGTTAATTAAGCACCCGGGTGGTAATACGAATTATTTTATTACTCAAGATAAAATGCAAAAATATAAAATAAAAACTTTTGAAGAAATGGAAAAAATAATTGAAAACTGTCTATCGTTTGTTATACCTACTGGTGACGAATTACTGGAAGATATCCCTAATTTAGCTCCATCAATGTTGCAGGCTAATACTCCACTAGAGATGCCGATACCTGTTCGGAAAAAAGCTTAATATAATTTAAAAAAGGCTACATTACATATATATATGTAATGTAGCCTTTATCTACTTGTTCTATGGGGTGAATTATGATATCCCTTTTTGAACAATAGAAATTCTAAGTCCCGAGCCATGAAGGCAGTTTAAGGATATTCACTTTGCTCTTAAAAAATATCAAGCCCGCCAATCCATGTAAAGTAGAGTGTAAATGTACCTAAATAATATTCTTTTTGCCATATGTTTAGAACATCCCCTAATGCATATAAACTTACCACAGAAAAAGTCTTAATAATGGATTGAGTCAGGCGGTAACCTTTCCAAATCTACTAATAAATCCTACATTACATTCTAAGGAACTAATTTATCTATTATTGTAAATTTTGTCATAGAAAAAACACCTCCAATTGTTAGTTTTTTGCATAACAATTGGGGTGCAGTTCAATCGTCCCTAATTTCTTATTACATGCTTTATTTTTCACTAACCCTTTACTTATATTTAATTAGCGGAGTACGATATCCTATTATAGCAACGAATATAATTACAAAACCTGCTAAAGCTAGTGCTGTAGCAGAACTAATATAGCTTCCTAACATTCCCCAAAATAGTATTCCTATTGGTGATAGTAACGATGAGATACTAGCAATACCTAATATACGGCTACGATAATCCTCTGAAGGAACTTCGAATAAAATAGCTGTTGATATAGTACTAGTAATAGCAAAGAAAAAGCCAACTCCAAAGAAAATTGCATAAAGTGTCCACTGATTTGGATTTAGGAAAATCAGGGTAAATAAAGCCCCTCCGACAAGTAAGCAATTAACATAAAGCATGCCTCGACTTCTTTTAATTTTTAACATGCTAAGAAGTAGGGTTGCTACCAATGCACCTATCGAGTAAAATGTTAAAATTGTTCCATATATGTTTGGAGATAGTAACAACTCATTCTGCACAAGATTTGCTAAATTTACATTGTAACTCACTACCGCTAAATTTGCTAATGTAATTAGTAAAGTCGACCAGAGAATTAATTTATTTTGATAAAAATAAACTAATCCACTTTTTAATTGGCTAATAAATGTTTCTTTATGGATATCTAGTTGTTTTTTTTCATTTTCTTTAATGAAGAGTGTTGAAATAGTTGCTACCAAAAATGTAATACTATTAAAAATGATAAATTCGCTGAAATTAAAATAGATTATAGCGAATCCGGCCAATGAAGGGGCTGAAATAGAAACAAATCTAAAAATAGTTTCATTAATGGACGCAGCTTTGGTTAGATCTTTCCCTTGCATTAAAGATGGTATCATAGCTCCGTATATAGGTCTAAATGCAGCATCTAAAATAGAAATAATAAAAGTAATTATATATATTTCACTTAATTGAAATTCACGATTTATTAATGATAACCCCCAAGCAAAGGTAATAAAAAAACGTATGAAATCCATCCAAATTAAAAAATTTTTTTTCGATACCTTATCACCTATTACTCCAGCAGATATTGAAAATATGATTTTAGGAATCATTCCTACAAATATTACGGTTCCTAAGATAAATGGAGATTTAGTTTGTTCAAGGACATACCACACTAGAGCAAAGTTATAAATTAAGCTCCCAATACTGGAAATACCTTGACCAAACCATAAATATATAATTGAAGGTACTTGCATCCTTTTCATAAAAAAAACATCCTTTTTCTATACAAACTTAATATATGGGCATCTACCTATTAGAACTATTCACACAAAAAATTGATTAATTTTCCAGGGACGAATATTACTTTATATACTGATTTATTATTTATATACTTATTAACTTTTGGATCTGCTAACGCTAATCCTTCTACAGTTTCTTGTGAAGTTTCAATAGAGGCTCTAATAACAGATTTCAATCGTCCATTAACTTGAACAACAATTTCCGACTCATTAATTTCCGAAATTTCCGGATTATGAACTGGCCATTTTTCATATGTTATAGTATGGTTATTTCTAATTTTCTCCCATAACTCTTCAGCCAAATGCGGTGCAATTGGCGCAAGCATTTTTATAAAACCTTCAATTACTTCTTTTGCAATAACTTTTTCTTTATATATTGTGTTTAAAAAAGTCATTAATTGAGCTATTCCTGTGTTGAATTTTAATTCGTTAAAATCTTCTGTAACTTTTTTAATTGTGTAATGATATGATTGTTGTATTTTCCCATTAATTTTTACATCTTGAATATTTGATTGTAGGTTACCTTCTTCGTCTAATACTAGATTCCAAACACGTTTTAAAAATCTTTTAGCTCCATCTAATCCATTAGTTGTCCATGGCGCAGATGCATTAAGAGGACCCATAAACATTTCATATAAGCGCAGACTATCTGCTCCATGACTTTTGACAATATCATCAGGATTAACTACATTTCCTTTAGATTTACTCATTTTTACATTGTTAGAACCCAGAATCATACCTTGATTATATAATTTTTGGAAAGGTTCTTTTGTTGGAACAACACCGATGTCATAGAGTACTTTATGCCAAAATCTTGCGTAAAGTAAATGCAATACCGCATGTTCAACACCGCCTATATACAGGTCTACTGGTAACCATTTTTTTAAAAGTTCTGGATCAGCAATTGCAGTATCGTTTTTTGGATCAATATATCTTAAGTAATACCAGCAAGACCCAGCCCACTGTGGCATCGTATTTGTTTCACGGCGTCCCTTTTTTCCTGTTATAGGGTCAATTACGTTTACCCAGTCATCGATATTTGCTAATGGGGATTCACCTGTCCCTGATGGATAAATATCGTTTGTTTCTGGTAGCATTAATGGTAGTTCATGTTCCGGAACAGTTGTCATAGTTCCGTCATCCCAATGTATTACTGGAATCGGTTCACCCCAATAACGTTGACGAGAGAATAACCAATCACGTAAACGATAAGAAATTTTTTTTCTACCCAAATTATTTTGTTCTAACCATTCAATTGCTTTTCTAATTCCTTCTTCTTTATCTAAACCATTTAAGATACCAGAGTTAATGTGGGGACCTTCACCGATATATGCTTCTTTATCAACATCGCCACCTTCAATAACTGAAATCATTGGTAATTCGAATTCTTTAGCAAATTCATAGTCACGCTCATCATGTGCTGGAACAGACATTATTGCACCAGTCCCATAAGATAACAACACGTAGTCAGCAATCCAAATTGGTATTTTTTCACCATTTATAGGGTTAAGTGTATATGAACCTGTAAATACCCCGGTTTTTTCCTTCGCTAAGTCAGTACGCTCTAGGTCGGATTTTAGCTTTACTTTATCTATATAAGCATTTACTGCAGAACGCTGCGAATCTGTTGTAATTTTCCTTACTAATTTGTGCTCTGGTGCAAGTACCGCGTATGTCGCACCAAATAATGTATCTGGTCTTGTTGTAAATACTTCAAATTCTAAATTTACACCATCGATTTTAAATGTTATTTCAGCACCTTCAGAACGACCAATCCAGTTACGTTGAATATCCTTTAAACTTTCTGACCAATCCAAATCCTCTAAATCACTAAGTAATCGTTCTGCATAGTCTGTAATTTTTAATACCCATTGCTTCATAGGTCTTCGTATTACAGGATATCCACCACGTTCACTTTTACCATCAATTACTTCTTCATTCGCTAAAACTGTACCCAATTCTTCACACCAATTTACAGATACTTCATCCATGTATGCTAGCCCTTTTTCATATAATTTAATGAATATCCACTGTGTCCACTTATAATAATCTGGATCAGTAGTATTAATTTCTCTATTCCAATCATATGAAAATCCTAAATTCATAATTTGTTTTTTATAAGTATTTATATTTTTTTTGGTAATTACTTTAGGATGTTGTTTGTTTTGCATTGCATATTGCTCAGCTGGCAAACCAAAAGCATCCCACCCCATAGTATGTAGTACATTATAACCTTGCATACGCTTCATTCTGGCAACTACATCAGTAGCTGTATACCCTTTAGCATGACCTACATGCAACCCTGAACCAGATGGATAGGGGAACATATCCAATATATAAAACTTTGGTTTAATATTGTCATTAATATCAGTAGAAAATACATCGTTATTTTGCCAATATTCTCTCCACTTTTTCTCCACATTTATAAATTCGTTAACCATTTTATATCATCTTCCTTCAACATATTTTTACAGAAATGTTCAAATAATTATAAATTATCAGTATTGTAACACAATCTTAACATTATTTTCAAAATATAATTATTTTATATAAAAAAAGAGATATTTTTACAGGGATAATTTGACATACTATAAATAATTTGATAATTTAAATTTGTCTAATAATTTTAGATAATTTAGAAAAAGGGAGTTTGATATTATGAAGGAACTATTTACTTCGGAAACAGAATCTTTTACTGCTAAGTTACCGGATGTACTGATTCAGGATTCAAAAAACGCAATTTCTTATTTTATTACGGCGGATGAATTAAGTAAATTTGAGACAAAGTCAATTGAACAGAAAGAGGATGTCTTAACTTTTTTAATTCCGAACGGGGATTTAATTGATGAAATCAATGAGTTTTCTAATCACTCAGAAAACTCATCAGTATTAATTAAGCACCCTGGTAGTGATGCGAAATATTTCATTACTAATAGTGAACTGAAAAAGTTCGAAATAAAAACTTTTGAAGAAATGGCAAAAATAGTAGATAACTGTGTATCTTTTATCATTCCAACAGGTGACGAACTACTGGAAGATATCCCTAATTTAGCTCCTTCAATGTTGCAGCATAATACTCCAGTTACGGAGTTACCAGCACCTATTACAAAACATGCTTAATTAAAATTCATAATAGGCTACATTACATCTTAACATGATGATTTTGTAGCCTTTATCTATTTGAAATACGGAGGTAAATTATGATAAATGTTATTGAACAAAAGCAATTAAAAACAAATAATAACCTTATAATGATTCAAAGTAAATTATATGCACCTTCTTATTCAGGACCAGGTAAATGGGTCATATATAATACGGATACAAAAAAAGCGATGCTTGCGGTAGGTAAAGATAAACTTCCAGATATAGTTCCTATATTGACTGAAAAATCAGAAAAAAACAGAACCTCTGTATTGAGTAATGAATCGGATTTTAAACGTTTATTAACAGAGGGTTTACTAGTAAATAATGATGATTCTGTTAATACGGATAATAAACCACGTTCTTTCGTAGAAACATATCATAACGCTGTTTATAATTTCCCTTTTAGAGATTATCATGATCCAAATTGGTTAAAAAAAGATAATGCTACTATGTCTCATTACTCTAAGTTGTGGCCACATCCTCCTATGCTTACGGAACGAGAAGGAGAAAAAATACTTTTGAGTGATGAAAATATTGAAAATTTAAACGCTCAAGATACTTCTATAGATTTTAAATTCATTTCCCTATTACTTAAAACGGTATTTGGACCTCTAGATACCATAAAGAGTCATCCAGTTGACAGTTATAGAAGAACTAGTCCTTCAGGTGGTGCAAAGCATCCTACAGAAGCTGTGATTTTTTTTAATGAAGACTGTGGAAAAGTTAAAAAGGGTGCCTATATTTATGATGTCAAAGAACATGCTTTAATTAAAGATGACTTTTCAGATAATAATGTGGTCAGAGATGTTTATGAAAATTCAGTATCGATTTTAATACGCTCCAAAGTAGATCGCCCTATGTGGAGATATCGTGACATTAGATCTTACAGAGCAATTCTACTAGATGCAGGTCATATAGTAGAAACTATTAGACAAGTTTGTGAATATAAAGGTTTATTTTCAAAAGTAGATTCTATATTATTGTCTAAAAATAAGGAAAACTTTGATTGGTTACAAGAACCTTTACTTTGTATAGTACATATAAGTACTGATTCTTCTGCTAAAAAATCACAAACTAATACCATTGAAGTTGAAAACAGGGAGCATATCAATTCAAAATCTGGAAGATATATGACTAATCCGACAGCATACTTTACCTTTGAAGAAGGGAATCTTATTTGCAATACGCTTTGGCCAATAACTAGTTCAGCTAAGATTTCATTCAAGGAATTTGAAGTCTTGACCCACTGTCTTCCTTCTAGGAGAGGTGATAGAGATATTTCTGAAAAGGGCATTTACCGTGAATTATTAGCAAAAAAATCACAACTAGAAAACTTAATAAAATTGAATGCACTATTACCTGAAAATAATGCTAAATCATTCTACAATGAGTTATCTCCTTGGATACAACATAACTGGTACCTTAATTTCATGGTGCACTGTGCAGCTCATAATAAAATAAATTATCAAAGAGAAAGTTCTTTCAGAAATGATGTAATAATCAATAAACCTACTAATTTGTTTAGTAGAAAAACTAGCAGGAAATTTACTGCTAAAGAGATTCCTCTTGAAAAGTTTAAATTGATATTGAAAACTGCAATACCAAAAGATCAAAAAGGTAGAAACGAACTTATAATTAACGTTAAAAATGTTGAGAATATCCAACCAGGTCTTTATAAATATGAAAATAACGAACTTTATAAATATGAAATAGGTGTTAGTGACACAGAAGTTCGTTCAACGATAATTGGACAACCCTGGGCAGGAAAAGGGGCAATCGATATATGGGTGAAAAGAGATATAGATTTCGAAAAAAATGAAGATTACGAAATATCTTTGATAGAACTAGGAAGTATTGGTCAGAGAATATGTATTAGTTGTTTGGAAGAAGGTCTAGGTGTATTTATGACACCTGCTATAAAAGATATTGAGACAAATCAAATGCTAAAGTTCGGAAATTCTAAAGGAAATGTATATTACTATTTTACAGTGGGGTATGACCATGGATAATATAAAAGACTTAGAGACCTCGTATTTATTTTTTTTGCGTGGTTGGAACTACAAGAAATTCACAAATAAAGTAGTATTAATTGACAATAAAAATGAATACGTAGTTTTTGTGAATTTTGAATTATTTGAAGAAATAGCATTTACACTTAAGGTCGCTAATCCTATAAAGGATTATACGTTAGAAAAGTTAATATATTCTATTAAAAATAAAGTTGGAATTAAATAAATTTAATTCATATTCAAAAACTGATTTTATTCCTTTTAAATATCACTAGTGAAAATCTTATCATTTTTCTATTTATATTGTTTAAAGCATAGATTTTGAGAAGGAGTGCTTTTCATAGAAGCGCACATATAGAAAGTTATCGTAAAAGTATATAACAAATATTAGAATTTTTTTCGAGAAATCAGTTTACTTCTAATTAAAGATCTCTATGAGGCTGATAATAATGTAACTGGATTAGATGGATTTCCTATAATGCTAGTTTGCTATCAAAGTATATGCAATTGAGATTTTAGACGTACTACAAGTAGTATATTCTTTAGGATTAGATGTTGCGATCTCGATAGCCGAAGTAGGGCTTTTATAGAGTAAAAAAAGAAAAGAGGTCAATATGAAAGATTTTAAATATATATGTAGAATTGGTATTTTGGGTGGAATAATTGAAGTACGATGTAAATTCGAAAATTGCTTAAAAGGTATAAAAAGATTTTTTTCAGCCTCTATTGTAGAAATGGTAAATGTTCCTGATATTGTTATTTATTGCGAATGGGAAGAATCTGGAAGGTATTTATATAGGACTAGACCAACTCAAAATCAAGAGTTAATCCTTGATGGTGTATATTTCCAAGAATTCGGGAGTTCTGAGATAAAGCCGTGGGACTCATATCAACCTGTGCTACCACCATTTGTTAAGGAACCTTTTTCAAATTCATTTGTAGCTTTGCATGCAGGCGCTGTAAAAAACAATCAAAACGAAGCTTTTTTATTTGTAGGAATTCAAGGAAGTGGTAAGACGACAAGTACATTGGAGTTGGTTAACTCAAACAAGCAGTTTGAATTGTTAACTGATGAAACAGTGTATTGCAGGAAAAGAAGTTTATTTATCGAACCGTTTCCAAGGCTTGTACTACCTAGGGAAGAGAAGGATGGCGAAATTATAAAAAAATCATTGCCCGCTACAAAAGCATTTAGCAAAATTGCAAGTACTGGTGCAATAGTTAATCACATCTTCTACCTTAAAAAAGATGAAGGTTCTACCCAACCCCCTTCTATAATTTCGATTTCAAGTGAAGAGTCATATAGGGAATTGGTAGAACATTACCAATTTGCAGGTGTGAATTTTCAAGAGAGTTTAATAACTCTATATCAAATCACAGAATATGCACATGCAAGTGTTGTTAGCTATAGTACCTACGATGAGCTGAAAGAAATAATTAGATCAATTCCAAGTTATTTAGAGAGTAAAGGAGGAATACCATGCTAGATAACGTATATATTATAGATGATTTTTACGAAACTCCAGACGCAATTAGAAACTTGGCATTACGAACAAATTACTTGAAATTTGGTGATACCTCAAATTACCCTGGATTTGAGAGTGAAATATCTTTTTTTGCGGAAGATCACGCAGAAAAGTTTAAAAAATATATTAGCCAGGATATACATATTAATCCTGATAAATATGTTTATGGTAAATTCAGATATAGTGTAGAAGGTGCTTTATCTCGTAGTGATGTGCATATAGATTCGCCGGATTGGTCCGCAATGATTTATTTGACTTTAGATAAGGATTGCGTAGGAGGTCTAGCAATATATAAACACAAGGAAACAGGCATGATAGAAATCCCACAAAGTGAAGAGGCATTTTTAAAAATGGGGTATAAGGGTTTTGGAGATTTTGATAGAAAAGTAGTTGCTCCCGATACAAAAAATCCGGACGCATGGGAGTTAATAGAATTAATTCCTATGAAATATAATAGGTTAGTTTTATTTAAGGGATCACAATATTTTCATTCGATTACTCACAAATTTGGAACAGACGTAGAAAATGCTAGATTAACACACAGTTTTTTCTTTAACGAAATTAATACTAAATACTCTAATACGGAGAGTCTTTCAGCAGGAGTTTGAATACTAACTGAGGTTAATCAACTTTCTTATTATCTAAAAGCTGTAATTCCTTTGGAAGGGAATTACAGCTTTATATTTCCTCAATGAAGGAAGCGAGTTTAATTTTGTTTTCATTTTTTTTGATACTTATCAAAGTGAAATGTTTGAAATCGTGGTTCTCTCAATTCTTCAAAAGAAAAATCAGTATATGCTACATCTACACAAATGAATACTATACTTAACATATGTTCAGATGTCTTCCATACATATCAAGAGTAGTCTTACTAACGTATTAACTCTTCTAGCACTACGCTTAAAAACTATATTTAATCAGTTTGGACTTCAGTCATTCCCTAAAACTTCAGGAGGTAATGGTATACAAGTTTATATACCATTACCCTTTGATATGTTTACTTATGATGATACACGCATGTTTTCCGAGTTTGTATGTAAGTTTTTATGTGAGCAAGAGCCACGATCGTCTACCACTGAAAGACTAAAGAAGAATCGGAATAACAGATTATATCTCGACTATGTTCAGCAAAAAGCAGGGACTACGTTAGCAGCTCCTTACTCTCCTAGAGGGAATGAAAAAGAATTAATCTCAACACCGCTAAATTGGGAAGAAGTAAACCATTCGTTAACACCAACAATGTTTACTATTCCTGCCGTTATAGACCGTATTCAAAAGCAGGGTAATCCATTTCATAGCTTCATTCGTACAGAGAATTCACAACAATTTGCAGATATCCTAAATCAATTAAAGAAGGAGTAAGTTCGTAGCAATTAAAATAGGGGAGTGAATCGTTAATATGTGTAAGCAGAATTATTCTGCATTATACGAAAGGCTACTAAATTTTTAATAAATCGCTTTAAGCGTTATGAAAGTCGCCTTTAGTATCGAAAAAAATTCTACCTTCTATTATCGCTTGGTTGATGCTACATACAGAATCGGATACAATAATAAAAAATTCAGCAATATAAATGCATAAATGGGGAATGCCGTTTATGGAAATTAATCTTTCAGTAATACAGTGAATCTTGCGGAATGGCAAGGTTTTCTTTTTTTTGCCCTATTTTAACTAACATATTCGATAGTTAAAATAAAAAAGCACAGTTACAAAACCGTATCTTTTAATTGTTATTTACTTTTGTTTGACTTACATAAATACTTGTAATTAATTCTTCAATTTTGGAAAAATCATCATTTATATAATTGAGGTTAATAATTGCCTCTGACAGATTTCTTGTGTGTTCTACATCTACATTATTGGGGAATTTAAAAAAGCAAACCACTAAACTTATTAACAATAAACATTAACCATAGGATTGTTACGTTGTCTCTCTATACACGTGGCATTCTATTACCTTGAGTATTAAGTTCAGTGAACAACTCATTTAGGTGTTGAGATTTTAAATAAGGAATAAATAGTAATCGTCTCTTTCATTCCTATAATTTTTCTGGATTTTTCATTTATTCAAAGACTCTAAATGGTATCTTTATAGTTCCAAACCCTACCACAAGACCGTAAAAATACTTCTTGAGTGGACCTTTTGGAATCGGTGAAGAAATGTAAAATATAAGCAAGGGGATGAATCCAGTGTTTAACGATTTTAAGCTAACGGAAGGCCGTCCTTTATATATTCAGCTTAAGGAATATTTAAAAAGAATGATAACCAACGGGCATTTGCTTGAGCACCAAAAGCTTCCATCCACCCGTGAACTTAGCTCATTATTATCCATCAGCCGAAACACCGTTCTAACGGCTTATGCGGATTTGGAGCAAGAGGGACTGATCTATGCGGTAAAAGGAAAAGGAAACTTTGTAAGTCATGTAGAGACCTTCAAATCCTTATCTATGGAGTTGAATTGGACTGAAAAAATCAACGAGCAAACCTTTTTGGCAGAAAAATTAGACCTCATGAAGCATGGAGTGCGCTGGAATAAGGAAATGATCTCATTTACTAGTATCGCACCTTATGAAAAGCTATTTGATGTAGGGAATTTTAAAAAGGCCTTTTTAAATCGGATGTCCATTGAAGGAGACATTGTTCTTAACTATGGCTATGCAAAGGGCTATAAACCACTTATCGAATACCTGCTTCACTACATGGAGATTAAGGGGGTAGACATTAGAAATAAAGATATTTTAATTACCAATGGCTTCACGGAAGGTCTGGATATTCTTTTATCCACTTTAAATAAAAAGAACGGCCGTCTTATTTGTGAAAATCCAACCCATCATTCTGCCCTTAAGCTCTTTCAATTACATGGCTTTGAAATCGATGGAATTGATATGGAGGATGACGGTGTCAATGTTAGGAAGCTAGAAAAATGCTTATCAAAAAAGGAATATGATTTTGCCTATTTCATTCCGTCTTATCATAATCCAACTGGAATCGTAACATCCTCTGAAAAAAGGAAGAAAATCATGGATCTGTTTTCGGCCTATCAGCTTCCTATCGTTGAAGATGGATTTAATGAAGAATTACGTTACTCGGGATCACATCAGGCTCCATTGGCTGCCTTTGCTGGACTCGGCAATAATGTCATATATATCAGCAGCTTCTCTAAGATTCTTTTTCCTGGCTTGCGGGTTGGATGGATTTTAGCAGACAAAGAGTTGATTTATTACTTGGAAAGTATGAAAAGAGCTCGAACGGTTCATACATCAACTTTAGACCAAGCGGTGTTATATCAATATTTAAATGATGGCTACTTTGAGAAGTATATAAAAAAAGCGAAGGCAGTCTATAAGAAAAAATATGAACTAGCTGTCCATTATTGTAAGCAATGTATTCCTTGTAAACGAATAACCGGTGACGGTGGTCTCCACCTTTTTATAGAACTAGATAACAACATTGATTCACAAAAGCTTTTAGAAGCATGTTACCAAAAGGGAGTTATTTTTTCGCCAGGCAATGTTTTTTACACGGATAGTAGTGGAAAGAATACGTTACGATTAGGATTTTCTAGGCTAAAAGAAAAAGAGATTATTCAGGGAATTAAAATCATAGGGGACACCTTAAAAAATAATTTTGGAGGTTAAAAAAATGAGAGTTGGCGTCATTATGGGAGGGGTTTCTTCCGAGAAGCAAGTTTCGCTTATGACAGGTGAAGAAATGATGGTTCATTTAGATAAAAATAAATATAAAATTGTACCAATCCACATAGAGAAAAAAGAAGATTTAGTGGAAAATGCGAGGAATCTTGACGTTGCGCTTCTAGCGCTACATGGCAAGTACGGTGAGGACGGCACCATTCAAGGTACTCTTGAAACTATGGGAGTTCCCTATACAGGGAGCAGTGTCCTGTCCAGCAGCTTATGCATGGATAAGAATATATCGAAAAAAATCATCAGGTATGAAGGTGTGCAAACACCGGATTGGATTCACCTTATGAACATGGAAGAACTTGATATGGATGAACTAGACAAGATGGGCTACCCAGTAGTTGTGAAACCTAATTCAGGTGGTTCGAGTGTAGGAGTAAAAATTGTTTATGACAAAGAAACGGTAAAATCTGCGATTACTGAAGTATTCAAATGGGATTCCGAAGCGATAATCGAAAAGCTTATTACGGGCGAGGAAATCACTTGTTCGATATTGGATGGTAAGCTTTTACCGGTGATTTCCATTCGTCATCAGGGTGAGTTTTTTGATTATACGTCGAAATATAATGATGTGGCTACCATTGAAGAGGTGGTCCAGCTCCCGCTCGAAACACATAATCGTGCCGCTTTTGCAGCAATTTCTTGCTATAAATCATTGAAGTGTAGCGTTTATGCCCGAATAGACATGATGATTAAAAACGGGGTCCCTTATGTGTTGGAAGTTAATACATTACCCGGGATGACGAAAAACAGTCTGTTGCCAAAAAGTGCACAATCAGCAGGTATCCCTTATCATCAGCTACTTGACTTGATCATTGAAAATTCACTTAAAGTAAGGAAAAATGATGTATAGACCAATATGGGCTGAAATTTGCCATGGCAATATTTCACATAATATTCGTGAATTTAGAAAAATAATTCCAAACTCAACAAAAATAATGGCAATTGTAAAAGCAAATGGCTATGGACATGGAGCATCCCAGGTTTCCAAAGAAGCTATTGATACTGGGGTAGATTATTTGGCTGTTGCAAGTTTAGAGGAGGCAATTGAACTTCGAAAATCAGATATTAAAGTCCCCATACTGATACTTGGCTACACACCACCTTCAATAGCGAAGCATGTTGTGCATTGGGATTTAACACAATCAATTTTTAATTTAGAACATGCAAAATCTTTATCAAAGTATGGGCAGATCTTAGGAAAAAAGGCAAAGGTTCATGTCAAGGTCGATACAGGAATAGGACGATTGGGACTGCAAGCAGAAGAAGCAAATGATTTTATCGATACCGTTTCAAAAATGGAAGGGATCTATCTAGAAGGAGTGTTTTCACATTTTGCTACCACAGATGAAGCCGACAAATCGTATGCAGAAAGACAAACGAACCGATGGAAAAGTCTATTGGCAGAATTGGAAAAACGAAAAGTTTCTATTCCCTTACTTCACATTGCGAATAGTGCCGCAACTATCGAATTTTCAAATATGACCTACGATATGGTTCGTATCGGAATTTCAATGTATGGTCTTTATCCATCTAAAGATGTGAATAATACAAAAGTTAATCTTAGACAAGCTATGCAGTTAAAAACCAAAGTCATCCATATCCAGACACTTGAGAAAGGGTCTGGTGTATCATATGGAGCGACTAAGATTGAAAGAGATAAAGCAGTTATTGCAACTATTCCGATTGGGTATGCGGATGGATATTCTAGACGATTATCTACAATGGCTTACGTTCTTATTCACGGACAAAAAGCTCCTCTTTTCGGTAGAATATGTATGGATTTTTGTATGATTGATGTAGCTGATATTAAGGGTGCAAATATTGGTGATGAGGTGGTCGTTTATGGGGGTCAAGGAAATCATTTTATATCATTAGATGAAGTGGCAAATAGGTTAGAGACCATATCGAATGAAGTTGCTTGTAACTTAGGTCACAGAGTTCCTAGAATTTATAAATAACAAGATAAAGGCAGCATTTATAATAATGACTTTAATATTCTGTAATCGGGTGAGATTGCAGAATATTAAGATTTTGAGAAGAAATAATAAAGTTGTTCAATTTCCCATCTATAAAGTCTCTATTTTACTGAACTACAATATATCTAAGAAATACGAGAATCTACTTGTATAAATCCATTGTTCGCAAAGCCGGTAGCGCTTGACCATTCATTAAACAATCCAAAATTATTGCTCTCGTTGGTTCACCAATTAAATAGTAAGGCTCTTAGAAAATATGAGTTTGAGTGTAGAATAAATAGATTAGGTGAAAAATATATGATAGGGCAAATGATACGAGCGCTCCGTAAAAAGCATGGTTATTCTCAAGTAACGTTAGCTCGAGAGCTAAGTGTATCAGCGCAGATTATTTCGAATTGGGAGCGCGATTGTAGTACACCTGGCTTAAAAGATATTCAAAAGCTAGCTGAACTATTCTCTTGTTCAATTGATTTTCTTGTATAATCAATTGATCATTACGAAATGAGTTTGCTATTAAGTCAGATGCCAAACAAAGAAATACGTCGTTATTGGTATAATGAATTATTATTGTTCGAGGATACCGACTTAGAGATCTTGCAGAATTTATGGGAAACAATTAAAAAAGTGAAAAGTGTTTAGTAACAAATAATAGAGCCGTTTATTCCGAATTATGAATAAACGGCTTTTTTTATGCTTATACATTAGTAGTCACCATTCATTGCCCAAACAACAAAATGCTCACAGTTATTAAATATTAGGTTATATTCAGATTCGCCATGCGAATAAAGCATTTATCCTTGTCCAAGACCGCGCATATGGCAAGCACGCCCGGTTCGACCAGTTCAAAGACCAGAAGCAGTTCTTCGTAATTCGCCTGCGTGACAATGTCGAACTACATCAACTACGCTCACTTAAATGAATCCAACAGCTCGATTCGAATGTGCTCGGCGATGTGACGTGCCAGGTCGAAACGGAGCAATCGCGTACTATCCACCGTTATCGCGTCGTCACTTTCTGTGATCATGAAGGGCATAGTATTCGTGTCGTTACAAATGTGATGAACGTAAGTGCAGAGGGAATTGCCAACATGTATAAAGCGAGATGGGCTATCGAATCTTTTTTCCATTGGATCAAAGGCTATTTGAATCTGCCTATCCTATTTGGAAACTCTAAAAATGCAGTATTTACGCAACTTTTCATCTCATTGAGTGTGTTTGTGTTAGTAAAATGGTTTTTTGATCAATTGAAAAAAGCAGTTAGTCAATCTAGGATAAAGGGATCTGCTGCAAGGAGATTACCTATATTTGGTGAATCAACAGACGTGATGTATAAATAATTGTAATAAGTACCATTTAATGTTAAGCTACATTAGATAGTATAATAGCTGTTTATAATCAGGTATTATACTATGTAATGTACCTTAAATATAAATATAGGAGAAATAATTGTGAATGTTCAATTTAAAAAAGGCGTACTGACATTGTGTGTCTTAGTGTTAACAGCACAAAAGGATCGCTACGGATATGAACTTGTAAATGAGATTTCTGATAAGTTTGTCATATCAGGAGGTGCGGTGTATTCGTTGTTACAACGTCTGACAAAAGTAGGATATTTCTCAACCTACATCATCGAGTCACAAGAGGGACCGGCACGAAAATATTATCATCTTACAGATAAAGGGGAAGTTTTTATGGAAGAGCAACTAGAAGAATGGAAATCATTTTCCGAAGGGGTATACCGTATTATTAAGGAGGGATTAGAGAATGACGAAACAGGAATTCCTAACGAAACTTGAAGGGTTTTTACGTAAGATCCCTAAAGAAGAACGCTATGAAATTTTAAGGGATTATCAAGAACATTTTAAATTAGCAGAAGTCAATGGAGAAACAGAGAAAGAAACGGTAGAATCACTTGGATCACCGAAAGCGATTGCGAAAGATTTATCAGCAGATTTTTATATCACATATGCTAAAGAAAATCGATCAATAAGTAATATCTCAAGAGCAATTTTTGAATATTCAGCACTAGGGCTTTTCAATATGTGTGTGACAATACCATTGATAATAATCCCTTTTTCAATCATTTTAAGTCTTTACTTAGCAGCACCTTGTCTGATCATTTTCCCAATTCTTATTTGGTTTAAAGTATTCTTAAATGCTGGCAGCGATTTGGTAGCAGGTATTTTTAATATTATGATACCGATTAGTATTGGTGTTTTAGTAATTATTGGAACAACCTATTTGGCTCGATGGTCCTATATTTTAATATTGCGCTATTTACAAATGAATATCCAAATCGTGAAGAGAGTGGGTCGAGAATAAGGATGAAGCATGCAATACTTGGAAAAATAGTTATAGTTACTTTAATCTTTCTTATAATTGGAACAGTTGGAACAGCAATATTAGGATTTCATCTTAAATTTATCTCTTGGGATTTAGCAACATCACAAGAGAAAGAAATTACTAATAATTTTGATAAATCGGCATCGATTGAAGTAATATCATTAAAAGATTCAAGTATCATCACAACAACTACAAATAATAAATAAATAAATCAAGGACTTTATCAAAAAGCCGAAATTTAGTAATTTAGTAGTTGAAGTCAAGGAGTGAGCATAAATGAAAAAAAGCTTGGTTATTATAACATTGTTATCTGCAATATTATTTTGTAGCATGTATATTTTTAGTTCGATCTTACCCCCGTTGTCCGAATGGAAACCTAATAATGTTAACTCTGTACGTCTATGGATAGATATCATTATATTTCTTGCCCTATATATCATCCCTTTAATTTTGTACAAATCAGGGATTCATGCAATGAAATATATTATGGCAATATTTTGTGGGACAGGAATATTTATAGCTCTTACAATTGTGATTGGTCTTACTATTACGAGTTCAATAATCGGAAGTGCTTCCCCACCACCAGTAGTAATTGTTCTTTGCACAGCAACATTAATTGCTAATATTATTTGGTATATCCTAGCTTTTCGTAATGTATAGAATGCACATAAAAAAGTTTGATGGATTTTTGTGAAAAACACCATATTCATCAGGTGTTTTTTTTGTAAGCTCTCGTAAATCTACTATAAAATTAATTTAAAAAGCGGTGTCATCTGAACTGACCTAGCGTTTTGATTAGTTCCTGGTCATAACGAAAGTGCTGGAAAAAGAAAATCAGCTAAAACCAAGAAAGGAAACAAATATCTGAGATCAGCATTAACAGAAGAAGCTCACTCTGTAAGAGGATCTAAAAACTATCTCGGGGCACTGTATAGGCTTACAGCAGCTCGAAAAGGCAAAAAACGAGCAGGAATTGTAGTAGCGCATGCCATGTTGCGAATATCTTACTACCTATTAACACGAAAAGAAATGTATGTAGACTTGAGGGTTTAGGATACACAGTTACATTACAAGAGGAGTCAAAAATCGAGAAGAGGCCGTGCAAAAAGCAAGAAATAAAGGATTACTTTCGTAAGAGGGAGTGCTGTCATCTGCTAGGGGTACGTGAACGATTCAAGGTTTCAGGTACCACATATCAAAAATAGGTGATATAGGCGATTTTATAGCTTCTATAAATAATGTTTGGTAATGTTGATGCTGAACTGTCAACACTAAACTAGACAACTTTTATAAGGTCTGTTGTTTAAATTCAACGGGCGTTTTATAATCCAAAGTTTGATGAATTCGAATATTGTTAAACCAATTCACATAGTCTCGAAGTTCAAGTTCAAGTGGTTCAAGAGAAGTTAGAGAACGTTCGTGGGAACGCCAACAATGTTTTCAAAGATACAACAGAATGTAAATCTCCAAATACACCCTTATATTCAGGAAATACCTGATCTAAAACAGCTTGGAATTACAGCTTAGCTCCAAATGGATGTTATAAATAAGACATTCAAAACACCTCCGAAAATTGGTAAGGTACAGTCAAGGAAATATTCAGGGGGATAAGTATGCAAAGAAACTCCGAAAAAGAAGCTCGTTCATTTGCTATTGAAGGATTTTAATTTGCATTTCATCCAAAAGCTATCTATACAAAGTCAAAAGGTTGTATCATGCTTATATAGGGTTTTAGAATAAAGGTATTAGATATGAGAGGTGTATCATTTTTGTATAGAGTGGCTATTTGCGATGATGAGGAAAAACAAAGTGAGCTTGTTAAAAGCATCCTAATTACTTTATCCATAAAAACAGATATAGAATTTGAAATCGAATTATTCGGCTCGGGGGAGCAGTTGATATCCTACTATGAGCGCAATGAAACTCCATTCCATATTTTAATTTTGGATATTGAAATGGGTGGGATAAACGGGATTCAAACAGCCCGAAAAATAAGAGGGTTAAATAACCTGGATGAACAAATTATTTTTCTGACAAGCTACCCTGAATATATGGTGGAAAGTTTTGATGTCATGACATTCCAGTATTTGATAAAACCTATTGCCGCATCGATCATGGAGGAGAAAATCCTCAAGGTATGCCAATATTTTCAAGCGCTTGATAAAAAGTTTATGGTCATCAAGTCATCTTATGAAGAAGTCATTATAAAATATGATGACCTCATTAGTATTGAAGCCGCCAAAAGCTTAACTATAAAAAGCAAACTACATTTTACCACTACTAATCAAACCTATGAAAGTAAAGGCATCATTTCAGATTATGCTTTGGCCTTAAAGGACTGTAACTTCTTACAAATCCATCGTTCTATTATTATTAATCTGCTTCATGTGAAGAAATTTGCTAGCGGAGTGGTTCTCATGTCCAATGGTATGGAATTACCTATAGGCCGTTCTAAAATTAAAGAGATTAAAGATACTTACACCAAATTTATGATTATGAAGGTCGATTGATATGATTCAAAATAATTTTCTTATTGTCTGCAGTATTATACTTGTGATGGGCTTGCAAATTAATTTTTTCTTCAACTCGGTTTTTGATAAATCAGCTAAAAAACAAAATCGATTCATTTACTTCCTTATCTTTGGGTTGCTTGATTACACCTATCTGGTTATTCCCATCTCTCCTATTTTATCTTTGATTCTACAATTGCTCATAATATTTAGTTTTGCGCAATCTTATCAAGTAGAAATTAAAGAAAAGATCATTTTTTCTTTGTTTTACGGTGTTTTAATATCTCTAGTTAATTTTATATCTCTTTATTTTTTTTATAACCTATATTCAGTTGAGTTTAGCTTTGACCCTGTAAATGAACATGATCCAATAGCCTACACGAAAGCTATTTTACTCAGCTGCATGATCATGTTTGCTATCATTCAGATCATACGACTACTTGCAAAACGTAGAAGTTACTCTTTGCATTATCGTTACTACATATTTTTTTCGGTTATTCCTATCGTAAGTATATACCAACTGAATATTCTAACTTATAAGGACGCCTATTCTTTCATATCCGTCATAGTATTACTATTTTTAAACGTTATGATTTTCTATATTTTTGATACGATCATTGATAAATTTCAATTCATGCATGAGAATACTCAGTTGCAACATCAGATGGACTATCAGGATGCGAATTACGAAAAAGTCGTTCACAGCTTCAAATCCATTAAAAGAATCATTCATGATACGAATCAGCAGTTTTTGTATATTGAAGAGTGTATTAAGCGAAATGAGTTAACAACTGCACTGGAACATATTAAGACGACATTAAATAAAGTCGAAGGAGCCTATCAGCGGGTTAATACGGGGAATCTCGTTATAGATGCTCTTGTCACTAATACGCTTAGTATTGGACAAGCCAATGGCATAAGAATAGATACAAAGATTAACTTATGTTCACAAGTAGTCCATATTGACCGTTATGACTTATGTGTTGTCATTGGAAATATGCTAGATAACGCAATAGAGGCTTCTAAAAAGTCGAAAGTCGCAGAAGATAGGTACATTCTTATAAAAATACATTCTACCGAGTCTACCCTTCTCATTCACATCATGAATCATATGGAGAATGAAGTTGCCCACTTAAACAGCCAAAAATCAAACCCGGAATTTCATGGTATTGGATTAACGAACATAGCTAGAATCTGCGACAAGTACGGTGGTCATATGACCATTGAAACAAAACATAAAGTATTTCATAATATGGTCCTACTGCCATTTTAAACGAACAATCCTTAGACAACATGTTGTTTAGGGATTGTTTTTTGCGTTTCAGGGCGCTTTTCATTCTAACAGCATTCTTCCTTGTATGATGAATTCAGTAAGTCACATCTAGAAGGAATACGAGGGGGAATTAATAATGAAGAAGATGATTTCTATAGTAATGACCACTATGCTTATTGCATTACCGGTCACCCCTGCTTTTGCTTTAACGAATAGTGATACAGTAAAAGAAAAGGCACAGGAGCTCGCCTCTAAGTTGTTGTCCGATTATGGTGTTAGTGGAATACAGTATGCGATCCGCTTGTTAGGACAGAATAGCGTTGGTAAAACATCTAGTTCTTTACAAACAAGCACTCAACAAGATCATAATTCCGTCAAGCAAGCTATGCGGGATACATTGCAACTTGGATTCCCGGGGATACTTGCTAAAACATCTGAGGGTGGAAAAAAGTGGGGTTATGCCACTGGGGTAGCGAATCTGAGCACCAAGAAACCAATGGAAACAGATTATCGCTTTCGCATTGGCAGCGTGACAAAGACGTTCACCGCAACGGTTGTACTTCAATTAGCTGGAGAGAACCGCTTGAATCTAGACGACTCCATCGAAAAATGGCTACCTGGTGTCATTCAAGGAAACGGATATAATGGTAATCAGATTACCATCCGGCAGATATTGAACCATACAAGTGGTATCGCCGAATACTCAAGATCTAAAGACGCTGATTTTATGGATACAAAAAAATCGTATACGGCTGAAGAAATAGTGAAGTTGGGGATTTCTCTGCCCCCAGACTTTGTTCCAGGAAAGGGCTGGTCTTATTCAAACACAGGATACGTATTATTGGGTATTCTTATTGAAAAAGTAACCGGAAACAGCTACGCGGAAGAGATTGAAAATCGGATTATTGAACCGCTTGAATTGTTGGATACATTCCTACCTGGCAATTCAAGCGTTATTCCAGGCACCAAGCATGCCCGGGGATATTCACAACCAGACGAAACAAGTGAGATAAAAGACGTAACTTATTATAATCCAAGTGCAGGAAGCTCGGCTGGAGATATGATTTCTGATGCTGACGACTTAAATAAATTCTTCTCTTACTTGCTCGGTGGCAAGTTACTGAAGGAAGAGCAACTAAAACAAATGCTTACTACAGTTCCTGTAGGAAGAAAAGGAATCAAAGGATATGGTCTTGGAATCTCTGAATTTAAGCTTCCAAATGGTGTCTCGATATGGGGACACACAGGTGGCATTCTAGGGTTTTCTACGATTGCTGGAGGTACACTTGGAGGCAATCATACGTTGGTCGTCAGTTTGAACAGTTTGGGTAGAGATAACAGTCCTAATCCTTTTAAAAACATTTTATTTGCTGAATTTAACAAGTAGGAAAAACGGAAAAAGCGGAAAAATTTCATCATAGTTTTTATAGTATAAATACGCTACTTTTTCTGCAGAAGACCATATTATGGGTATGAAATCATAATTAAGTTAGAGCATTTTCCTATCGTTGCTGTAAAAGAACATACAATTTATCCTCTGTTTAGAAGATTATTGAAAGAAGAATATGTTTCTTCATCTTAGCAAGATAGTACAGAGGCTTTGCCACCGAGAAAATATTATTCCATAACAAAAAAAGGAAACGAATACCTAACGCTATGTCCTTAGAATGGGATAATTTATTAATTGCTATAGCAGAAATTAAAGGAGTATAAAATTATGGATAACTATCTTGAAAAAATTGAAAAGTATTTAAAAGCTTTGTCCTCTTCCGAGCGTATTGACATTGTAAAAGAAATCAAAAGTGCAATGCTTGAGTTGCAAAATACTGGTCTTACTACTGAGCAAATCATCGAAAGGTTAGGAAACCCAAAAGAATTAGCGAAAGCATACTTAGGTGATGCCATTTCAAAGAACAGTAAATTTAGTTGGCGTAAACTCGCCGCTGTATTTGCTTTTTGTAGCAGCTTTGCAGGCGCCATCGGTATGTTTGTTTTGCCGATTATCAGTACTCTTTCCATTGCTTTAATGATAAGTGGAGTTATTACACCAATAGGCGGAATTATTAAATTTATCAGGCATCTTAGAGGATATGATATTACCGGAATCACAATCCAAATTGGAGCATTTACACCAAGCCCAATGCAGTTCTTACCAACTTCTATTGTGATTGGTGTGTTGATGTTTTTGTTGGGGAAAGTGTTATGGAGACTTACAATTAAATATATACACGCATTTAGTCAGAAGAAGAAAACACTCTGAATGTGAGCGCTAGCGTGGATCGAAACCACATCGTCATCCCAGATATTCAAATTTTTGTTATATTTTTTTATATGGCTCAATCACCGATTCTATGAACATATGTGGTCACCTTGTCGGGCTTAACGCACTATATTTTCCGTTTCGTGAGGTGCCCCATTTACGACATTGAAAGGAATAATTGATTCGCTACCATTTTTTAAAGGTAATGTCTGCAAACAATACTTTAGAAGTTGAAAAATCAGCCTTCTCATCTGTAATTAGGTAGTTTTCAATTTTTCTGCTTTCCAAGTCTTTATTGCGTGGATCAATAGAACTTGAAATTAGTCCATCAACATCCCCTTTTTTTGCTTGACCTTAGGCTAGGGAATGAACTGGACGGAAGACTGTGGGGAAATAATCCATCAGGTTACACTGAGAGGGTACTTCTAGACTATACTAATTTTATTGATGGAGGATTTTTTAATGCGTAAAAAAAGAGTTTCAAAAGTGCTCGCTGTAACGCTAAGCACGTCTCTAGCTGTGACTTACTTGATTGCTTTGGTCGGAGGGGATAGTGTCAGTCCGGAACAGCTCCCTCTTAAGGGGCAAACAATCACAGCGATTCAGCCTGCAGCTGTTCCTGCTGCTCCAAGCGGTCCGGTTGACCCCAAAGAAGTGGAGGCCTTCGCGGACAATTACTTTGGGGAAAGCCTGAAGAAGTTCAATGTCCCGGGTGCCATGTTCGTCGTCGTTCAGGACGGACAAGTGGTATTATCCAAAGGATACGGGTATGCAAACAAAGAAAGCAAAACCCCAGTTGATTCCAATACCGTTTTTCGCATCGGTTCCATTTCTAAGACACTTACGGCTGCGGCTGTGCTGCAGCTTGCTGACCAAGGGAAGATCAAGCTGGATCAGGACATCCAATCTTATCTCGGAGGTATCACAATACCCAATTCGACAGGTAAACCGCTAACTATGGAAAATATGCTGACCCACATGACTGGGTTCGATTTCCCATATGAAAAAGACGATGACGCCTCGCCCGATCTTCTCAATCAAGAGAATTCTCTTCGAGATTTCTTAATGGATCGAATGCCAACCATCGTCCGGACGCCGGGGGAAGCCTACCAGTATGACGATTATGCTTTTGCTTTGGCGGGATATGCCGTGGAACAAGTTACCGGGCTCCCTTTTCATGAATACATGGATAAAAACATCTTTCAGCCGCTCGGCATGAATTCTTCCCATGATCTTGTAACCCCAGAGCTTAAAGCCCGAATGGCTGCAGCTTACGATCCGGAAGGCACGCCATATCCGGAGTATGGCCTTTATCCTACGGACATGCCTCAGGGCGGAATGTTGTCCACCGGAAGCGATATGGCTAAATTCATGACCATGCTTCTGCAAAAAGGAAAGGCCGGAGATCGGCAAATGTTAAGCGAACAAAGTGTTCAGCGAATGAGCAAGTTTTCCGTTTTCGCTCATCCGGCCATACCTATTACAAGCTATGGATTTGAAAGCATTTTCAATGAACTGTCGAATGGTCAGTATGTCGTCAGCAAAGGTGGGAACATCCCCGGCCATGCCTCATTTACATGGCTACTGCCTGAGCGCAAAACGGGAATGTTCGTCATTTATAATAATGATTCCGAATTGCGCTCGGATTTGTATGCTGCCTTTATGGACCATTATTATCCGAAGAGCACCAAGACGCCTGAATCGGTATCACCTCTGACAGAACAGCAAGCCGCGCGTTACGTCGGATTATACAAAGACCTGCATACCCCGTCATTTGTGACTAGAATCACGTACAATAACGGACAACTTGTAGCGGAAGACAGATACAAATTGGGAAATAGCAAGACTACTTTGAAAAAGATAGATCCCTTGTTGTTTATGGATGACCACGGGAAGAAAATAGCATTTATTGAACAAAAGGATGGCGGTATTGCTAATATGTACAGACCTGCCAAGTCACCGATTGCCTATTCGCCCAAAATACAGAAAAAAGCGCTGTTTTTCGATGTCTCGAAAGAAAGCCCCTACCAACCGTCTATTGAAAAGCTCCATTCGCTGGATATCATCAATGGAAGAGATGGGCGCAGCTTTGACCCCAAGGCGCCCATGACCCGTGCGGAATTCATCACAATGCTACTGCATGCTGTCGGCTATCCGCCCTCTAAATCGAAATCCGGTTATACGGATATCGAACACCATTTTGCAGTCAAAGAGATACAGGCAGCGGTCGAGCAGCATTGGTTGGGGGAGGAGACTGGAGGCCGATTTGAACCGGATCGCACGATAACTCGGGAAGAAATGGCCGTCATTTTAACGCGCATTCCTCTTCCATGGCCGCTTGGCGATGAGGTGCGATTGGCAGGGCAAACCGATGAATCGGCTATCAAGGCCGTAAGCAAGCTTGTTGCTGCCGGAGTTACGGATCCAGTCACAATAACCAATTCTGACGGTTCAGTCGATTTCCGGTCCAAAGCACCTTTGCTTCGCCAAGAAGCCTCCTATTTCATTGACAAGATTCTATTTGTTCCTTAATCTCTTATCGGCCGTTACAGCCGCATTCGCACCGTGACAGAATCTCCAATCATGACTAACTTGTTGTTTGCTTCCAGTTTCATTTTTCACTACCTTTGCGCTTGGTACATTCTATTCGTGAGGGTAGAGTGTCTGGTGCCCTTATTATGGGTAAGATTGGCTCCTATGAGAGAAGGAAAATCAAAGCTGGCGATACGATTGAATTTATTAAGGTTCCTGAACAAGATGAAACATTAAAAGTTCAAGTAACAGAACTCAGAACATACCATACGTTTAAAGAAATGTATGAGGATATTCCTTTTGAAGAATTTGATTGTGAAGGATGGACAATGGAAGATATGGTAAACGGAACTTATGAAATTTACACTCCAGAACAAGAAAAAGAATGGGGCACAATAGCAATTACAATTAAATACTAAGCCGATGTTACTCAACTAATGGGGTGCTTTACTTGAAGATCATTGAGTTGCGTATGCAGCTCTTTTTTCTTTATTGAACTAACAGGGCAGTTTAGTTGAAGAAGAAGCTAAAGCTTTATCTCGTTAACCCCTTGTATCCTTAACGCCGAAAAGCATAAATACGTTCAACTAGTTCAAAAATAACGACACCTCAAAAGTATTTTAGAGGTGTTTTTTTCTACTAAATTAAGAGAGAGAAGATGGTAAACTACTAATCATCATTGTTCGCAAAAGGGTAATTTAACGAATAATGAAAATTGAGTTATGATATAATAAAAAGAGCTTATCCATTATAGATAGCTCCTTTTATTTTATGTACAAAACCTACAAGCTGCATATTAAGGAGCAGCCAATAGGTCGTGTATAGTAAAGTTTCACAGGTTGCGAATTAAGGAGCAACCAATAAAACATTACTTTATCGCATTATTAACTTAACCTAATTATCCACTAGTAAACACTTTTTGTAAAGATATTTGTACGGATACACAATATAACAATAACAACTATAGATGAGGTGCTTCAATGACAGCCAGAATAACATTCCCAGTTAGGATTTACTTTGATGAAAGCGGCAAACACTCAGAAAAGATACATTTAATGGGGGCTATTTTGATACCCTCCAATTATTATGATTTAAATGAAATGCAGGAGCTTAATGGCATTATTCGAAGCAGCGATATACATTGGACCTCATATCGTGGTCATAGTAGCACTCGAAAAAAAATTAAAAAAATTATTCTTACAGCAATGCAACATCATCATTTAATCAAAATAAAATCGAATTAGATTCTCAAGATATTAAAGATAAATACATAGATGTGGTTGATCATACCATTTATACAAAATTCCCCGAACGCGTTGTGTATGGATTAATTCGAAAATATGGCAGTCATACCTTTGTTGATGCTAATGTAGCAATAGAACATGATCATACATATGAGGCGAAAAATTATGATTTAAAGCAACGAATGTTTGAACAACTCAACATACAATCTATTTATCGAGGAGAAAACTTTAAACTTAGTGAGGTTCGATATTTACCTAAGCAACAAGAGTATGGCATTGAACTCACAGATCTTTTATTAGGAATAGTTCGAACAATAATTGAAAATTACAATGGTACTAGCAAAGGTAAAAATTCAAAAAATGACTTAGTCTTGGAATTAATTAATGAAAGCCCAGAATTACATGCATTTTTAAAGGATGTAAAACTATATGAATTGGGTAATTTTTCAAATGAATTAAAAGATACCCCTTTCGCTAGTTATGTTAATATTTTCTTGAGTACACACTCGGAATAAGAACAAATGTTCGTTAAAATTATATTTTGTGAACAATGAAATGGAGTGGAACGGTTTGGCTCTTACACCTGAACAGCAACATGTATTAGCTTTAATAGAAAAACACCAGGAACCAATGCCGGATTATGTAAAAGAATATATCTTATCAAAAAAACGCGCTGGTCTATCCCCTAACACACTTTTACAGTATCTATATAGATATAAGCATTTCTTCAACTGGACGCTTTCTGAAGGCATTATAAGTACTCCTAGTGTAACTGCTATCCCCTATACAGAACTTGAAGTAATGAAGAAGGAAACAATTGAGTTATATTTGGACTTTTTAAAAGAGGAAAATATCTCGCAAGATGAAGGTACCGTTGAACACAGAGGTCCAGCAGTTGTGGAACTATCAGTGAATGCTTTAAAGGCTCTCTTTAATTATTTAACAAAAGAGACCGAAAACGATGATGGTGAATGCTACTTCTATAGAAACGTGATGAGCAAGATTGTTCTACATACAAAACGTGAAACTGCCAACAGACGTGCTAGGAATATTAGCTCTGTTCTACTTAATGATGAAGAATTAAATGAGTATCTCGAATTTATTAAAAATGGATACGGCAATCAACTTACTGCTGCAACAACAAAACTACGATATGAACGTGACATGGAGAGAGATTTAGCAATCAATTCGCTAATATTAGGTACAGGTATGCGAGTTGGAGAAATTGCTACAATTCACATAAAAAAAGTGCATCTTAATAAAAATACTATCGAAATTACTCGTAAAGGCGGCGTGGAAGATACTGTCCTTGTTATGGAGAGTGCGCTTCAGGATCTTAAACATTACATGCAAATCCGTGAATCCCGCTATAAGGGTGCAAAAGATTGCCCTTTCCTTTTTGTTAGTGGTTATGGTGGTAGTGCAAAGCCGTTGTCTCGTAGAGCAATTCAAAACATCGTTAATAAGTATACAGCAGCATTTGGACAGAGTAATGGCATTAGTCCTCACAAGCTTCGTCATAGCTTTGCAGTGGATTTTATACGAAATGGTGGAGACATCATCCTTCTCCGTGATCAACTAGGCCATAATGATATTAAAACGACTTCTCTATACACCAACATGGCCAATACAGATAGTCAAAAAGTTTTGGACAAAATGGAGCAGCAACGTACAAATAAATCAAATTAATTAATAAATAAGAAGAATTGGTCCATACATCTATAATCGACTAGATAGTTAAGGAGTAATATTATATGGATTTAAACTATGTTCCAGCTGTTATAACTGCATCTGTAGCTTTTATTGCCGCAATAATTGCACAGGTATTGAATAACATTTTCACCTCAAGGCGTGAAAATAAAAAATATTATCGTGATATATACGGAAGTCTTATATCACCAAATTTAAATTTAATTATGAAATATTGTTATCAATATAAAGGTCCATTCGACCCGATGAATGAAAAAACTCTCAAGTTATCAGAAGTGATTAGTAATTTAGAGAAAAGTCTTCAATACTTTGGACCGGATTTACAATTGCATTATTCGCAATATAATATCAATCGTTATTTAGATGGAGCATCTAATGAAGTAGAAAAAAGACTAGAATTTGAACTTGCATTTTATTATATTATTTATGCTATTGAGGTTATAAAGAAAGCTGGTATAAAAACAGACAAGCAATATATTTCTATATTAGAATCCGTTGCTATTCACTATGCATATTTATCAATTGGTACGAAATTTCAAGATTATGAAGTAACGAAAAACAACTTAATATCTCTCAATCGCTTCTCATTAGATACACTTAACCACTTCTCGATTGGTTACTATGTCGACATTGTTAAAAACAGCAAAGATTCATTAGGAGAAATGCTCATAGAAAGAGTAAATACTGAAATTACAAACTATTTAAATGAATAATTGTTTTAAATCTAGAATGAGCAAACTCTACCTATTTTTGAATGATGAATGAAAATATAAGCTATTACTAGAGTTTACCAACAATGTACTTCTTACTACATAATACATTCCATTACTTATAAAAAGACTACCCAAAATGGGACTGACCCCTGTATTTAAGACAGAGATCAAAAAAGCATTTATCCAACCAGTTTTCGGTATTGTACCGGCGACTGGTTGTTTAGTTTCGCTTGTATTCGGATATAGTTATAATACTTTATATAGTCTTTGACAGTTTGTTTTACGATTGCCGTCGTAGTACTCCTCAAATTGTCTAAATAGAACGTTTCAGACTTTAATGCAGAATGAAACGATTCGATGGGGGCATTATCAGCGGGCGTACCTTTACGGGACATGCTCATGATAATGCCTTTTCCTTTGACAGCTTGTTGATATCGATAAGATGTGTATACCGAACCTTGGTCACTATGCAGTGTACACCCTTCGGGTAAAGAATCTAATTGGGATAAGGTATTCAACACAAAATCAGTATCTTGACAATCACCGATAGAATAGGCAATAATCTCGCCATTATATAAATCTTGAATACTTGAAAGATACAATTGTTTCTGGCCAAAAGGCAAGTAAGTAATATCACGAGCCTTTGTAAAAGTGAAGTTGCCTCAAAACTACGGTTCAGTATATTATCTGCAATGTGGTATGGTTGTCCAGTTTGTTTACGTTTTTTTACTTTCACTCGACATTGCCAGCCATATTTTTGCATTATGCGTTGCACGACTTTATGATTCACTCGTATTTCCTGGCGTAAGAGTGCAGTGATTTTCCGATAACCGTATCGAAATTTATGTTCACGACAGAGTTCACCAATACGTCGTTCAATTCCTTGGCGAGATCCTGCATCAGTAGATGCTTGTTTCCAACGATAATAGGTAGATCGTGCAACTCCTAAGTGCATACATATAGCTTTCACACTCATTATTTCTTTTAATGTTTCTACTAACTGTACAGCTACTTCTCCAACCACTTCCTCTCCAACTCTGCGTACTTTTTTAAAACCTCAATCTGTTGTTTTAAATAACGGTTTTCCACTTCTAACCTTGTTTGTTCATTCTCATATACAGGACCTTTATCAAAGGTATATTGTTTACCAACAGGTTTTTCAAATCGATGTAATTCACCGTTTTTATACCAACGCATCCATGTTTCAACTTGTGTTTTATTTCGTATATTTAATTCAGTTAAAACCTGTTTCACAGGCAAACCAGCTAATCGCATTTCAATAGCTTTCATTTTCAATTCATATGGATAACTCACTCTTGTTCCCATAAAAAAACACCTCCTAATTGAATTGTAGGTATCTAAACCCGAATTCAATCGAAGATGCTTTTTTTATTTGTCTATACTTTTGGGGTCAGTCCCAATCAACCGGGTAGTCTTTTTTATTTATAATCAATCTGCAAGCAATAATAGAAATATTAATTTTTTATATAAGTCAAATTGATATTATTTCTTCAACTTTAATGATTGATAGTCCGATTTCAATGATTGCTCATGTACTCCTTCAGCATGTTCTTTGACTGTTTTATACGCTTGTCATATATCGCATATATTACTAAAAAAGATAGTGCGCAGCTTATGTTGAAACTTAAAGACTTAGGAGAGATACCTATCTTCCTATTTACAAATGACACATTTAACTTAATTTGAAAAATCATTTTCTAAAATAGCTTGATAATCTTTCATTTTCCTTTTAAAGGATTCTTTTCCGCCTTCTAAATAGTTTATTATGTGGTTCATTATAGTTTTATTACTGATATACCCTTGTTTTTTTAGATAGCTATAAGAACCTAAAGATTCTAAAATGACCACTTGTTCCGCATCTGCATTAGTTACTAAAGTAGAATTATGCGTTACAATGACAACTTGCCTTTCATTCTTTATATTTTTCAAACTTTTAACTAATGTTTTATATATGTATTGGTTATCTAAATTATCTTCAGGTTGATCGATGATTAAAGGTGTTGAATCTCGGCTATATTTTCCATAACTCATAATGAATGTCAATATCGCAACTACCTTTTGACCTAAAGATAGGAGTTCCACATTCTTCATACAAACTGCGCTAGTATCTACAGACTCTTTAGCATTAACATTAAAATACATCTCAAAATTGCTAGAATTTTGATAAGTTTTTTCCATTGCTATTGTTAACTCTAAACGTTCTGTGGCAAGTGTATTAAGAATTTCGCTAAAAACTTTTGTTCTTGTAGATCTATCTTTTGGATTTATAAGACCATCTTCAATATGGTTCATGGTATATTTCACTTTAACAAAATCATTTAGTTTATAGTGGGATTCTAAAAAATAATAGTCTTTACTAAATAAAGATTTTAAATATTTAAATAATCCAATCTTAGCAATTTGAGCCTTCGAATATTCTTCTATATCGCTCCATTTAAGAATAGAATTAGCAACATTCTGCTTGTTTTTTTTATTTTTTATTTTTTCAAATAGATAATCCAAATAATTCTCTTCATTAATTAAATTTGGGGTCAAACCAATTTTAATTATATTTTTTTGAGTTTGATTATATAAATCAATTTTTTCTTGTAAAGAAGTGTTCCATATTTGAACAGTAGTTTCTAAGCGATTGATTATTAAGTTGATATTTTTTAAAAATTCAACTTTTGTCATATAGGCTAACTCATTTAGAGAATCTTTAAACTCTTCTTGTGCTTCACCAGAGAACATAATATCTTTAATGAATTTTCCAACGTTTCCTCGTTCAATAATAGAGACAATTTTATTAATAGAGTAATGATTTTTGTACATCGTATTTAAAATATTCTCTTTTTCACTTATATTATCAATTTTGTTAAATAAAAAATCATCTTCTATTTTCGAAGGTATAACACGATAGATAGTACACCAGTCTTTGCTGAGCTTAATTGGATCATTTTCAGCGAAGTATTTAGGGTTACCTACAAAAGCTTTATCTAAGAAAAAATCAGGACTGTCAACGGGTACATCTTTATTAATTTGAGCTAAAAAACGAATAATATAATCTTGATCATTCAGCCGAAACGTCAAAAAAATTTTTTCATGTAATGATAAAAATTTAAGAGTCTTCATATTTGCTGCTTCCTGTGAGAGAATCGTATCAACCATATGTAAAATCGTACTTTTCCCTGTTCCTCTACCGCCAATAATACAATTCAAATCTTTAGATAAATCAAATTGAAAGTCCTTCAAACCGTTATTACCCTGCAAGAAACCTTTATGGCCAAAAGGAATGAATAAACCTTTAATAAATTTTGAATTAAGTTTGGGTTTTTCACCTTTATAGATACTAATGGGATGATTTAAAATCGCTTTTTTTAAACTAGAAAAGTTTACATTGTCCAATTTTATCCATGTATTTTGTTTACCAATATTATTAATTCCATGTGCATCACCTTCATAAAAGGTACAGAAATCCTGTGCTTCTTTAGAAGTGAAACTTCTCATAATATTATAAACATTGGTATCTAATTTAGTTACACCTACTAAATTAAATAAGGGGGAGTCAAATAACCTCTGCTTGTATACTTTTGTGACTTGCTTAAAGTTAGATGTGTTTATATGTGCAATATAAGCCTTTCCACCAATCTCGTTTACTTTTTCAATAATACTTAAACTATGTTCAATTGTACCTTCCCCTTGTAAAATGTACTCATCTAAAAATTGATTTACACTTTCAAGATCCTTATCGTCAAACATAGCTACTACGTGGTTTTTATCTGAACAAGTGATTTCGACCCCTAATATTACCCATATATCTTTTTTCTGTATTGTTTTAAATTCATGAGGATAACAATAAGATAAAATTGACTTAAGTTTTTTGTAACCTTTTATAGTATTATGATCCGCTATTATAACACCTTCTATTTGTTCCATATATAACTTATAAGCGATTAAATAGTATGTAAAATATTCTTTAAAATCATCAAAATCTAATCCACGTTCTCTCAATTTCTGCATGTATTCAATTCCATAAATACCATCTTGATAATTCTTCAAGTAATTCTGGTAGTTTTCTTCATCAATCATACCAATTTTCTTAGAGTAATCAAAAATCCAGTTCATTGTTCTATCTTTATAATAAATACGTTTTTCTTTTGAACCTTTTTCAAGTTGTTCAATTTCATAATCATTAGAAGCAGGAGTATGCATATGTATTTCAAACTTATATAACCTACCATAGTTTTTTCTCGAGTTTTCGAATGTAGAATAAACTTCAAATAAATCCTGTACATGCTCATATTTATTATCTTCATATACCATTAACGTTTAAACACCACTTTCTAAAATATGCATATAGTTAAATAGTATTATACTATATAATCAATGCATAATAGGATTTGCAGAGCTATTTTGTGGCCATTCGAAAAAAGAGTCCATAGGAATTAAGTAATTAAGCATCTTACGTTTAATTGATTTGCGGAAACTTGGTTTTTTATCTACTGTTTCTGAACGAGTATTTATCATTTTAGTTCTTATCAATAGTTTGAGCAAAAAAAAGAATCCATTTTGAAAAGATTGCTCAAGAAGGATTCTACTATTATTGAAAATTATAATTTTACACTTGTTTCTATAAATTGAATTCTAAACGCCTATTTCTAAAAATTTAGGACTGCTATTCCTTGCGTAATCTTTTTCAGTTAATTTATTGAGGATGTAAGATAGTTTACGCTTTTTTTTACAACTAGTGTTCCTATTTCTGATTACTCCCATAAACAATTGCATTTTTAGTATGGAAATCCAACGTGCTATCTTTTGGAGATAAGGCTTTTGGAAAATCTTCGTTTATTATTTTATTGTAATCTATAGGTTGCGGTTTCGAATTTGGCTTAAGTGACAATATTAACTTTCTTTGAAAATTATATGGAGCATACCATTTCCAAATATCACACAAATAAATTTCAGGAAGACTAATAAGATTTCGTAGAATCTCTTTTTCAATTTTTTTTAGATTTTTCATCTCAGAGATTAATTGAAAAGATTTCGCTAAAAAACCACATAACATATCTGCCGCTTGTATACATGGTACATTCTTTGAATCAGATATAACTATAGATTTAATATGAGGAAATTTACTGAGCCAGATTGTAGTTTCATTTTGATATACAAACGGTTCTTCTTCTTGTAAAAATTTATCTTCTATTTCTTTAAATACTTCTGAATATCCTCGAAGTTTATCATGGTTAACATTCACGGAGATATTTTTAATATTAGCGTATATTTCCACATTTTTTAACATCTCTTGTAACATTGTTTGTGTAAGTGTAATTCTATTTTTAATTTTTCCATTTTGAGTTACAGTCTCAAATTCATCAATCATACTTAGTAGGTTTTTCTCGTTAAGATTTCGAAGTGTGTTAGCAACTTGTTCATGACCAGCTTCTTCAAATAACCTTACTAATTTAAAATTAAATTCTTTTAAGGCTTCAACACGCATTGTCCCTTTTTTAATTAATGTTGAAAAAGAATTAAGTAATGTCTTGTCTTGAGAATTTACTATACAATTCGCTATCGCTGTTTTCAATTCAACAGGATGAGTTAGGTATTCATTTATATTTGGGTTATAAGCGCAATCAAAAAATGTTTCAACAATTTTAGCTGCTACCATAAATTCTTTATCCACCACTATAAAAATTGGAATTGCTGAGAACTCAAATATAAATGTATTATATATTCTTTCAAAGATTTCAAGACCGTCAGACCTCTTTAAAATTTTATTCGATTTTAACTCGTCACTTTGTTCTTTTTCTATGTAGCCTTGTAAAAATTGATTTATTATCTCTATCTTTTCATTAGGTATTAACCATCCACCATAAGTAAAAAACGGTTGATCCTTGTTTAGCCAATCTGTCCCTGTATTGCCGCTCTCATCTATAAAAAATGTCGCTTCCATTAGATTCTCTCCTTAAATTGAAAATCACATCCATTATACCTATGAATATATTAGCATAAAAAGGAAAATGTTGAATGTGTGTTTTAAATAAAAAGGCAGCGATAGCTATAGTTAGCTCGCTGCCTTCTTATTTGGAGTTATATACTTCACATGTTGCGGCTTAAATAGGGTTTAATTCAAAAAGGTGCTATATATAGAACGATGGATTAGACAATAATATACTCTACACATTTATTCTTTTTTATACATCAATAATAAATTATTTTTCATTTGTATTACGTTGAACTTATGGTACTAATTGGGGAGTTTTACTACAATAAGAAAGGCTCTATATCCATTAGATGAAAAGAGATAATAAAGATGTTTCATAAGCGGGTTCTTACCAAATTAAATTGTTCAAGAAGAATAATAAAGTTATTTAAATTTTATCTACTCATAATTTCGTTATTTGAAATATTAAAAGTACTAAAAGCACCTTTGAACCCGCACTTTATAAGAGTTTCAATATAATCATCATGGTTCTGTTCATCAAAATCATTAAAAAACCATATTATTTTTTGCGTATTCACTCGTTTACAAATCTCTTTTAGATATACCTTATCTACTTCACTGAATGAGAATCCATAAGAGTATATTTCTCCAATATTGGTATTGGATAATCTTTCAAAAAAATGCATTTTACTCTTTAAAGCTATTTCAGTTTTCTTACGTAAATTTTCATGAATTTCAGCTAAACTATTTTCCGATCCAATATAATTCTCCATAAAATAATCTGTTACATCATCAGTAACACCATGACCGAAGTAAATTTCTTCATGTTGTTTCCCATGAATATAACAAATTTGTTTACTAGGTACATTATAAATTTCTTCTAATGTCTCTGTATAATTAAATGTTAAAAATAAATCGCTTTCTTCCACTAATTCAAAAAAATCCATCTTCGATTTTGCTCTAGTAATATCTATTGTATTAATCCATTCTGAAAATAATTGTTGAACTGTTGATGTAGGGATAACAAGATTTGATGCAATATCTTCATTATTATATGATGTTTTCCAAAAGTCTATATCTCCATCATCATCTAAAACTTCAGGAGAATAATCAAGAGCTTCATCAAAATTCAAATTTGCTAGAGAAGCTTCTATATTACTCCACTTCTCAGTATCAGACTCAGCTTCACTGATTAAATAGAACAACATAGATAAAACTTCTATTTCATCATATGTAATATCTCCATCCGGCGTAGGTTTCGATTCGGGAATAATTAAACTATCCATTTCAATTTGAGTATCTAAAATTAAATGTTTCCGAAAATCATCATACGATGTTTTTAATCCATGGGCTATATCAAAACCATTTCCTATAATAAATAAATTACTCACATTTAATATCTCCAATCTATACTTAATAAAGATTTACTAAAAATACAAAGCATTCTATCAAAGAATATCTTTATTTGAAATTTCTAATTTAAGAATAACTCCTCTGGTTCCTCTTTGTAAATGAACTGGTTCATTTCTATCAGGACGTCGTTTCTATACCCAAATAGTATATTCATCGCCTTAATAGTTAGGCAATCGTTTTTTCATCTGCTAAATAATCCAGTTATATTGCTCTTCAAACCAATCAACGGGATCGGAATGCTCCCTAGTTCCCTCGTAATACCCTTTCTTGTATATTGTTTCTGGATGTATTGTATAACTATCATGACCTATTCCTCTTTTCTCCGTCGCGATAGAGTTTCTACGTATTAATATTTCTTCACAATCTTTATAGTGATACTAACATAAATATCCAACAAAAAATCAACTCTCCTCTAAGAAATCTATAGAGTAGAGATGATTTTAATCAAACTTTATTTTAAAAACCCTTATTGAACTAAGCACTCGTTAGTTGAAGTTGATTTAACTATCTTTGACGTTTATAACTATTCCATCAAATAATTTATCATTAAAATTTATTTCTAATTTCCATAATCCACTTGTAGGGATCAACATATTCGATGGGATATGGGAATCGGCACCGTTATTAGGGCTAATGGAAGTATTGGAATATTGCTATACTGTATCATTGCCAGATACCAACACGGGATGTTCTTTCCCTTCTTTGTCAGTTCCAACTACTTTAAAATCACTGCTGATACTATCTTTGTTTCCCAAAAAATACCACATATACTTGTTTGCTTTATTAGCTTCTACTGCCTCATGATTCCTTAGCGTAGGAACTCTCAGATTTATTAATGTCGAAATTTGTTTAGAGTATGTTTTTCCGCATTTTGCTATTGGACCCCAAGGTGGGGTTACTTCAGCAGAAGTTAAGGTTTAGACACGATAGCCGTACGTTCAATCAAAGCGTATCTTGCAGGGGAAATAGATTTTGTTAGAACATAAAACTACATGTTATATTTTTAAATTACTCATGAAAACTTGTTATTCTATTTATTTAGAATGAAAAAAGCGGTTCATAAGGCAAAAAGAAGACATAATGATGAATGTAGCAACACCACCGATAATTGTAGCTATTAATAATAGTACAAAAACAAATCTACTACTCTTCTTCGTCCCACCATATAGTTAAAAGTACATTATATAACCCTATTAGTGATAGTGTTCCTAAAACAAGAAAAAGTAATCGTATTATCATTTTTTATTTATCCTCACCATAGTTTCATTCTTTTGTCACTTCTAATTGTTCTGATGATTGAGCTTCCTTTGAATTTTGTTATAAAGATGTCGTTTAAAACATTTCAATAATAGTGAATATGCAGAAAGTAATTGAAACGTAAAATTTTGATAGAGCAACACCTAGAAAAAAACAAAGCTTGTGTTCTCACTCATTAATTGTCTTTTCTTTTCACTTCTATAAAAGATAGCACCATAAGAAGAACAACTTTTCGTGCGGTAATCGATGCTGCACTATATAATAAACTAAACTCATATAAAATTGGATGTGATGAAATGGAAACAATTCATATTCCTATCGACGCTGAACGTATTATTAGTACTTCTAGTAAAGGCGATCAATCGAAATGGCGTATCGGCAACAAGTGGGTCAAACAAAATGCGCGAGGTTATGAGGGACAAGCAGAAGTATTGGCTTCACTCGTTCTTGAATGCTCAACTCTTGACCGCTCTAAATATATCGTCTATCAGCCATGTATCATTCAATTAGCTGACGGTGAACAATTTGAAGGCTGCTATTCACTCGATTTTCGTGGTACAAAACAAGAAGTGACACTAGAGCGCTTATTTGAAGCAAATTTCAGCTCTACTGATTCGATTACAAGTAACAAAACTCTTTCTACTATAGAAAAGTTCGAGCAATTGATGAAGCAGGTGGAAAAGTATACAGGACTCGTAGTAAATCATCAGATTGCACAGTTATTCGCTTTCGATGCGTTTATTCTTAATGAAGATCGGCATACAAATAACATTTTATTCTTATATGACCCAAAAGAAAAAACATGGGAGCTTGCTCCGATTTTTGATAACGGACTTAGCCTATTATCTGATGAAAAAGACTATGCACCTAGCAAACCATTAACGATTTTAAAGCGAAGATTAAAGGCAAAACCACTGAATTCATCCTTCACAAAACAACTTAGCCTTTACGAAGGACCAGGATTCATTGATAAAGAGAAATTAGTAACTGCAATCGAAAAATCTCAGTACGATTTTGGACGTGCTAAGGACGTATTACTTTCACAATTGCGGGATCCAGCATTGAAACACTTATTCATTGAAGGAAGTGAATCCATTGATTGATTACATGACTTTTGACGTAATGTGGATGGATGACATTATTGCCCATGTTGATTTAAAACCAGTAAATGGTGGCACACCATATGTAATTAACTATATTGATGATTTTAACAAACAATTTTCACCGAATATGGAAGGGCATATTAGCTTAGATGAAATAGAACGTTGGCTAAAATGGCGTACCTTTCCTCCTACTCGGGTCAACGCAAAAGAATTACTGGCTTCACTGGATATGCAATCGTATAATCGCTGGGGCATTGTACGAAAAACACATGGAGTCATGGCAGATGATGAAATTTGGATTCGTTTTAAAAGTGAAACACTCACCCATCGAGATGTCTGCTTACGTAAAGATTTATACTATCCTGAAGAATCGATTCGTTCTGAACTTCAATAAGTATAAACAGATTCAACTATAGAAATAGGTTATTTAGTAAAACAAAAAGGAGAGGGGTAAATTTACATCCCTCTCCTTTTTATTTAATTAGTAAGCTTATAATTAGCGGTAATTGTCAGCAACTATGTAAGGTTCAATACCTTCCCTGCCCTCGTAAAACTTACAGGTTTTTCCGTCCAGTGGTACTCCAACCAGCTTACAAGTTAGCCCATTACTATATATAATTCAGTGTCATAATTCAAAAAAGTTAAAACAACTTCTAAAAAATAATTAGTAGGAATGTCGCTTTTTCTAGACGTGAATTCTCTAAATTTATAAAAAGGAAATGATTATCTCCCCATTTAATTCGTTATTTCTTTATAGCTTTTGACTTTTTTTTATTCCCTGGTAAGCCATATTTTTCCCCTTGACCTTTGCAACCTTGCATAATTTTTTTTGACTCTTCTGATGTCATTTTCACTTTATATCCCATCGACCATACCTCCCGTTTTTAATTTAGTATGCCCAATTATGAAAGTTTTAAACGCTTTCATCATACTCCCCTACCAAATTTCATACACTTTTAAATCTAGAACAAAATGAATGTGTCCCAGACTAAAGTTTGGAAGAGAGGTTAGGAAAAGTGGAGAGAGAAGCCGAGAGAGTGATACAAGAGCCAGAAAAAAAGATAGGAAAAAGAGTGAGGTCAGATCGTAAGATTGATATAAAACCTTGTGTAGAATACGAACTATACGAGTGTATTTCAAGGCTATCACATATCACAGGTAGTCCGATGAAGACTGTTGGTGAAACAATTTGTAAGAAAGGATTGTATACGAAAATAGTAATCGATAACTTGGCCATTCATTTCCGAAGAGATTATCGATTTAGAAATACAGTATTCATCGGCAACAAAGATTTACTATTAGAGAGAAGAAAGAAGACACCTGGGATAAAGCCAAGGGTATCTATGCGATTCGATCAAAGACTGTACGATGACTTAGCTGAACTTGCTTACTCACTAGACACTACAATTTCAAATGCTGCAGCACTGCTTCTGAAAAGTTCCATACAGAACACAAACATCGTCAACGATTACATTAGTAAATATGTACAAACCATCTTAGACCCAGAAAGAAAGAAGCAACTTGAATTGGTATTGGCTTATATACAGAAAGATAATCCATATGAAGCAGATGAAGCTTCACTTTCTAGGTTAATCGGATATATTATGGATGAATTTATGGAGAAATCAAGAAACGTGAAAAAAGCAGTAGAGACATGGCTTGATCAATTTATTGAGAAGGATTAAGTAGTTTTCTCTCTTCAATTCCGTATCCTTGTAGCCCTAATTGTTGTAGGAGTTGTAGTAGGTGTCTTAGGAGTTTTATTAGCTTTTATGAAGCGATTTCCTTCTTCTTGTTGATTTAGAATACAGCTTGATTATTAATCACTCTAAATCTTCTATTTTACTTTTGTAGATTATCATATTAAGTCGAACGAAAGATAAATAAAAAATAGCTCAATCGGGTACACATTAGTTAACGCCAATCAACTAATAAAGGAGTGCTCCCGATGAGCTATACACACATTTTACCATGGGAACGTGTTTTAATCGAAGAATATAGACTGGTTAATAAATCTATTTCCTATATCGCAAAACAACTAAAAAGAAGCAAAAGCACGATTAAATACGAATTGGACCGTGTCTGCCCTTACAATGCACTTCAAGCGCAAATGGATTATGAAAATAAGCGTGAAAACTGTGGTTGTAAGCCCATGGTTGATTTAGATGATATCAAGTATATTCTTGTCCATTTAAAGAAAGGCTGGTCGCCTGAAATGATTGTAAAAAGAACACAAAAAACCATTCGCTATAAGCGTTTCAAGTATTTACCGATACGCAGCAGCAGGACTATTCCAATTGTCTCAAAAGCTCCTCATCCGTAAAGGAAAGAAACTGAAAAACAACCAAGAAGAAACACGTGGAAAAATGCCACAGTTGAAAAAAATTCATGCACGACAGGCTCCACGAAGCGAAATAGGACACTGGGAAGTAGACACAATAATTGGTAAAGGTCACAAAAGCCAGATTCTCACACTTACAGAACGTATGAGCAGATTTACAATCGTTCAAAAATTAGCATCTAAAACTGCCTACGAAACAGCTAAAGAAATTATATCTCTTCTGAAAAACCTCCCCAAAAAACTAGTGAAATCAATAACAGCCGATAGGGGAAAGGAATTTCACATGTGGATCGAAATTGAAAAAGGACTGGAAATCCCATTCTACTTTTCAGATCCTGGCGTCCCAGGTCAACGTGGAACTAATGAAAATACAAATGGTCGAATCCGACGCACATATCCAAAAGGAACCGACTTTAACAAGTTAACTCGAAATGAAATCATGACGTTTCTTTTGAATTTCAATCAAGTACCTAGAAAAGTTCTTAATTTCAATACGCCTTTTGAGATATTCATGAGTTATCTGCCATGTTCGACTTGAATTGACAATTTACATTTATATAAAAAGCTGTCATTTTGAATAAGGATTGTTCAAAATGACAACTTTTTTGGACATTACTGCGTCACTCAATGGTGATCACGAGAAATATGTAAGTAAAGATATATCAACAAGAGCCTACCTAACATGCTTCTTTATTGATTTTGTGATTTCCATTCCAACCAAATCGTAAATGTATTGTATTCATCAACAGTAATTTTTTTTCTATCGTACACCCTTCCAAAAAGTTTATAAAAGAAGGTGGATTCGTTACTGTCCAGAATCATGGTACCTTCTTCGATTGATAAAAATACATAATCAAATAATGCAGTGTCAACTTTCGCAGGTCGTTCGATTTCTAGTTGAACTAGTTTTCTATAATTTTCTAGTGTATTTATAACGTTAGCACTTTGCTTGTCCTTAAAATAATCGGATGAATACAAATCCGAAAGAATAAATGCTAAGTAACTATTTTTATTAAAATCAATAATTATAGGAGCTATGTAACTTTTAATTTTGAAAGGTCTTTTATGGGTATTATAAAAGTTTATTTCTAATATCCCTACTTTAGAAAGTCTAATTAGGTACTCTTTTATCAAAATGGCAATCTCATATCCATGTTTTTTAGATATTCTGAATACCCCTTTAAAGTCTTTATAAATATACTCTGGCCACACGTTTTTTTTAAGGTTATTGTTACTGTATATATATTTATCATATATCCATAATTGCCAAAGAGGATAAGGTGTATATACATATTCGGAATTCTCAAGAAAAATTTTGAAAATTCCAGGGAAGTTTTTAGTAGTTAGGCGATGTTTTGTAATTAACTTATGAAACAAGTCTCTTTCAATCCTCGTCATTGTACTCATCAAGTTATTTATATCAAAATGATTTAAGAATTGTTTTGTATAAGTTTCCTGTTTTATTCTAAATAATCTTTTTCTTTCGTTTGCTGCAGCTATACCGGCAGCAATAGATAATCTGTTTTTCTTTCGTCTTTCCCATAATCTAGACGCTTCATCTTCTCTGCTTAAAGACCATTCTTCATACTTCGAGAAGATCTTCGAATTCCCCAAAATCCTTGTTTGGTAAATTTGCATTTCTTGAATTGAATATGTATGGATATCTACTTCAAAATGGGTTTCGGTGTGCCACGAAATCCCTAAGTATGATCCTATTTGTTTGATAGACCTTTGCTCAACATCAATAAAACAAATGTCTCTTTTCCTCCTATTAACTGCTAACAGAAGTGATTTCAATTTTAACTTAGTTCTTATTTCATCAGATTTAACTGGTATCTCTTTATAAAATTTCGACCCAAACAACCAAAAATCAATAATGTTTGCTTGTTTATATAATAAGCTTCGTTCAGTCCATTTCTCTTCTGTAATGAATGAACATTGTATTTCAAATGCATAACTTTGCCCATCAGGAAAACAAGCATAAACATCTGCAATTTGATTTGTTTTATTAATTCGGTGTTCAAGTTCAATTTTAGCCTTTGAATAATTTTCCTTTAACCATTTATAGATTAATAACTTTCCATTTAAATGCTCAACGGTTTCCGGTTCTCCATCGATTATACACTCTACATGAGACTCATGTTTAAAGTGAGGGAGCTTCTTAACTCCCGCATGGAAAAATGCTCTTCTGTGACATTGCGGGCAGCTTAATTGATTTGATCTAGATAACATACGTAATTCAACTTTATCTCCCACGAATGCAATTCTCTTTTTGCCCGACATATCTACAGCAACTAGCACCCAACCACTCCTCTTATATCAGTTTTTGGATTAAGGATTGTTCATTATTTCTAACAGAATTGACAGCAGTTGAAACTGCATATGCTTCCATATCAGAAGCAGGATAAGGAACTAACAGTGATTTGAGCAATTGTGTATCCTGTTCTAGAGGATTGAGCCAAGTTTCATACGCTTTTGTTGGTAAAATCACTGGCATACGGTGATGTAAAGAACTCATTAATTCATTAGGTGATGTTGTTAACATTGTACAAGAATTAACTCTCTCACCTGTAGAAGAGCTCCAAGTATCCCATAATCCTGCGATTGCAAATAGCTGATCATTCTTCATCTTAATCCGAAATGGCTGTTTAGAAGAGCTAGTTTGTTGCCATTCGAAAAATGAGTCCATTGGAATTAAGCATCTTCTACGTTTAAATGATTCACGGAAACTTGGTTTTTCATCTACCGTTTCTGAACGAGCATTTATCATTTTAGTTCTTATTTTTGGATCTTTTGACCAACTAGGAATAAGCCTCCAACTTAAATACCCCATACGGTTCATATAACCATCATTAATAATAGAAATGATGTTTTGGGCGGTACGATATTATAAGTTTTTGTATACTCATCCTCAATGATCATTTTCTCAACATCGAATGCTTGAATTATGTCTTCAAAGCTAGAAAATAGACTAAAACGTCCACACATTTTGATGACCCTTTCTAATACAGTTATACGTAAACTGTAACATAGCTATAGTTTCGGAGCTAATCTCACTTGTCCCAAAATGCTTTAACCCCCTACTTCCTTTCGTTGATAAATTTGTCAAATCTTATGATTAATTGGTTTTTGGAAAGTTTTAAGAAAGGGAAATCTGAAAAATTTATATCAGTAACCACTCGATCTGAAGTAATTAGCTTAGAACTAATGATACTGCAACCACCTGTAACTTTGGGTGAATTATAATATAAATTAAAAGGCATTATCATGCTGTCTATAGAAGATTCTTCTATGATTCTTTCATCATTATTGACAAACCTTTTTATTTTTTTAATTTTTGAATTTGTTGAATGAGCATAATTTTTCCTTTTATCATTAAGAATATTGTAATTAAAGTAGAATAGGGTGTCTTCATATAGAAAAGCTGTTTCATCTTCGGGGATATGGAAAAAATTGTACAAAGAACGAACGGCTGTGGAACGCGTCAACGCCTATCTAAAGCTATATTTTCAGTTAAATAATGTGCGCCATTGTACCGGAAAGAAAGCGAAGCTACATTTCGAACTCGTGACGCTTATTTATAATGCCAGTAAACTAGCTGTTGATCGGATTAACGCACAACTAAACGAAATGACCCAAGCAGCTTAATTAAAAAAACGTGAAAAATGATAGTGGGCGAAGCCTACGCTTTTGAAAAAGCTGACTTATGAAATTGATTCATGTATATATCTATATATTTTTCCTTTTGAAAATTTTTAGATTTTGAAGTGGAGAGGAGAAAAAAGCAACGAATGATACCGACTATGGGGATTGTTCGTTGCTTTTTATTTTGTTCTACCGATCTCGTTTTTGAAAGATGTCTAAAGATGAAAAATAAAAAGCAACTAAACGCTGCCCTCTAAAATCTTCGGTATCTAACTCCACGTTCTATGTACTTCTGCCACCTATTCGTCACCAACATATTCTTCTATTCCCCATTTAACATAGTCAGGAATTTCAACAACTTTCAAATCTGAGAACTGATCATTTGCCATCTCCCCTAAATCATCCTCCGTTTTAATTAAGTATTCATCAGTACGTTCAATTTCAAAATTGCCCAAGCGATACTGCTCAAAGTCCCCTTCCGATATTTCAACGATGTCATCTCCTAAACATTTTTTTAAAAAATATACAAACCAAGACCTTCATAACCTTCAGTCTTTCTTTTATTTTAATATTTTTTCCATGTAACGTCACAAAAGGAGATATTCACGTTACATATATAGTGTAAGCAGTATAGCAAACGCCATTTCTCGTAGTTAACTCCCTTGTAAAATTCACATTTTATTATCGAATTTGACCTAAATATGTCGTTAAACTGTTAAAAACGTTGGAAAGAAGGAATTTTATTATGTCATCATTTTCTCGAAGTAAATCTATCAAACCACCAGCAGGTGTATTAGCAGGACCAGGAGCTTTCACTCTTAGCGTAGTAGGCAGCGACAAAAGCGGCTCAAATTACGATGTAGCTTGTACAGTGGATACTGAGTATTACAGTGGCGGAAAAGCAATTCTACGAATTCAATCTATCGTAAATGGCTCGTGGGACACTCATCGTGAAATCTCAGCTACAATTCCTGTTAGAAATTCAGCAGGCAACTTCAATGGCGATGGTCGTTTGAACTATACATTCACTAAGCTTACTGATGCTAACCGCACTAAAATGCGTATTCAAGCAACAGTGGCTGGTCAAACTTGGGCTATCGACCCATGGAACGAAGATAATATGTAATACCCGAGCACGAGTCCATTAATTGGGCTCGTGTTTTTTTTATACATACTAATTGAATATTAATATTCAAAAAAAGAGGAGAATGAAAATGAGCAAACAAAAAGGAGATAAAATTTTCAGCCAAGAGTCTTAGGAAAAAGTTAGCAAAGAAAATAAAAATATTGTAGACGACTACATTTTAGAAATGAAATCAAAAGGTCGATCTGCGGGGACAATTTATCAATACACAGCTGATATTAAAATGTTTTTATGCTGGTTGATTGACAATGAAATTGATAAAAGTTTATTGAGTATAAAGAAACGTGAATACAGACGATTCTTCCTTGAAATGGCTGACAAAGGAACATCATCTGCTCGTATCAATCGTGTCCAATGTTCAATCCGTAACTTATTAGAATTTATTGCTTCAGATGACGATGAGTACGAAGATTATGAAATCAACGCTATGCGAGCTATTAAAGGCTAGGCTAAAGAAGCGGTTCGTGATATTCACTTTATTAAAAACGAGCACGTTGAAGCTACGATTGAAAAGCTTATCGAGAAAGAGCCATATCAAAAGGCACTGTACTTGTCTATTAGCTACGAATCTGTTGGTCGTAGAAATGAAGTTGCTCAAATACTAAAAGAAGGCTTTTTAGAAAATAAACGTATGAGCTCGCTCGTGGCACAACAACTCAAGTAAAGAAAATTAACGGAAAACATATCTACACGACTCAATATCTTGCCGAAACAGGTCAAGCTGTAACAGATCGAAACGTAGCTCGTTCTCGTAAACCATTGAAGTTTGAGAGTGTGAAGGCATTCTTGGCATTCGTTGACGGACTGTTACTTGATCGCACAAAGACCATGTCTCCAGATGCGATTATTGTTCCTCTGACATATATAAAACCTCCGCCGATATTTTTTTGTATCTTAGTAATTGGTGGTTTTATGTAATTAATATTATGATAACAGACTGGTAAATGGCTTACAAATAGAAAAATAGCACTCATCGCTGAGCGCCATAGTTTGTTTCATTTTGATTGTCAGGTTTATTTCCGAAATATTCTTTTTTATAATATCCTTCCTCCTCTGGAGTCGACAAACGAGTTGCTTTTCCTGGAGCGTCTTCATTTCCGCCCTGATGCATTTTCCAAATTTTGTTATGGTCGTCAACGGCGTTTGAAAAATCACCTTTCGACCATCTTTCCAATATTGGAATGTAAAGATCGTTATGTTCATAATCGTTCATTTTACATACAGCCAACAATCGGTCAACTTTTTCTTGTGTTATTTGCGTGTGACCCCACTGAGCACCAGACTGAACCTTTTGGTGAGACATGCTGTGAATGGCTTCGCTCACCTTTTGTTCTACTAAATTATCAGGATATAGCAGTTCTTCCTCTGTAACTTTTTTATCTTCAAGTGGTTCTCCAGAATTTTCAACAACAGTTGATTTTTCTTTTTCAGGAACAGGTTTCTCCGTTTGTTCGGTGAATTTAATGTAACCAAAAATTCCACCAAAAATGACCAACATTACAATGATAACGATAGTCGCCTTTGTTTTTCTTTTCATGTTATTACCTCTCAATAATTTTGTATTGGTTTATATTGTGTAATTAGGATAATAATAACACAATATTGAAATAACCTGTAGTTATGGCAATGAAAAGTCGAAACATACGTAAGCGCCAAATAGCGCCCACCTGTCTTTCAGGGGGCGCTTATTATATGCTTTATTTAGTTTTACTTGGGACGTGGCAATCTGCAGGAAGAGTCTTCGACCATGGAAGCAGTTGATTGAGCGCTTCGGAATTATCAGTCAGATTCTATTTTCTCTGCATTTTCATCAAAACATGGCTCGCAATAATATAGTCCCTCATAATTTATGAAGGGTGTATTTTTATTAATACGTCTATGACAATCTTGGCATATAACCAAAACAGTAATTTTCGAAGTCATTATTAATGCCTTCCTTTATTTGTGTTTTGTAATATTACCGTGCAAATAAGCTAGTAATGCTGCTTCGGTAATTTCATTGATCGATTCTTGCGTTTCTTTTGCTTTTTTGTGTAGTAAGTTAATGGTGTCCAACTTCAAGTTGATTGTAACTGACTTTTGGCTGTTTATTATATGGAGTGTACTACCTTCATCTTTTAATAATTCACCTTCTACTAAGTAATTACGGATGTCCTCTAGTGTCAATGAAGGAGGGAGCGGATAATCTTTAAGGGATATTTCCATTTGTTTAACAAACAATTCAAGCGTTTGAGAGCCATCCAGCATATGAATATTTTCCACCCCAGCATGTTGATAAATATAATCTAAAAACAATAAAGCTTGAGGCTTATTTTTAGGTAAATCAAATTGAGCATGGCCAAATTTCTTCTTTCTGTTTTGATGTATAGGATAAGCAGCTTTCAGCTCTAATTCCATATGAGCAGTTTTATAATCGACGAAACTATTTGTTCCTGGGAGGAAGATACCCCACTTATTATCTTCATTCTTAATGACACGGTATGATTCACCTGTAGTACTATGAAGAAGTTGGAACAATGCTATTTCATATTTTGATGAATAAAACTCGCTTTTAGCCCCTTTATTAGTCTTAGTGGTTTTTAGCAGCTTTTCTATTTCATTTTGTGTATTTAAAGGAATAGCAAATTTTGTTTTACTATTTCCGTATGGAATAGTATTAACTAGAAGGTCATGCTTGTTAATTACTTGGTAGATACGTTGGTTAGTTACCTTTAGTTTTTTTGCTAGTTCAGATACACTTATTCCTTTATCATCATTTTTAATTTCTTTTAGATATTCATCAACGGAAGTCTTGGAATAGCGTGCTGATTTTTGAATCCTATATGGATTGCTTATAGCTTCTATTTTTCCTTGTTGAGCATATGCATATACAGTTGATTCAGCTATGTTTAATAGTTTGGCCACTTCTTCTCGTGTATAATGTTCCGATGATTGTTTAGTCATTTGTATACCCCAATCTAATATATAGAGATTATAGAATTAAAATACTAATAGGTACTCCATGCTTTTATTGAAGTAATATTATCTTCAAGTATATACAATTCTATTATGTACGTTTGTATAAATCTCTATTAATATAACACGTAAAAAGGCTATCGGGATTCAAAAAAGGTTGTCTGCCTTAAGTTTATTTAAAGTAAGGCAATTAAATCATTTACTACAACAGTATCAATTAGGGTATTTGTACTTTTCAAATGTGTAATTAGGGTGAGGTAATAACTCTGGGTTGTCCCATCTGTTTGCAATTATTTTTGTATTGAAAATCATCTGATTTAATTCATGGCCACTGATTATTCTTTCCATGAAAGGTTTATCATCAAGAGCGACTGCAGCAAAACCTATCAGGCTTGTTGAAAAATCAATTAGCCATTTACTTTCGTTGACTTCATCATATAAAATATCACCTTCGAAAACGCAATTTTCATTTGTGGAAATTGGGTAACCATTTATGGAATCTGAAATTAATTGTCCGATTGTATGTTGGTTAACCTGAAATGCAATACCCGAAGACTTCATTATTACTGGAAAGGGTTTAGTGTATATAAGCCCTCCGTAAATCCACTTTTCGCTTTTTAGTGTTTTACCTCTGAACAAGTTAAATTTCATTTTTCACACCATCCTAAATTGCGGTTGTTTGGAACATCACGTACGTTGACTCTAATATTCTTCTAAACAAGCTCTTATTTCATATGCAATCTTCTTTTATGTAAGGATCCTGACAATTGAACCACTGTTATTCCTTCTCTCTATTTGACCACAAATTCACCTTTTTGATTTTTGCGATATCTTCACCTTTTTGATTTTTGCGATATCTTCAGCTTTTTCGAATTCTTCAAGATACATTGTATTTGGTGGATTCACATATCTTATTTTGGCCAAACCATTTTCTAATAACTTTACACCTAATAGTTCGTTATCAATAAGTATATATCCCAATGACCTACCATATTTATCAATTTGTTCTCCTACGTCAAAAATGATTTGAATTTCATTAGCTTGTGATAAAAGATTGTTTGTATATTTCTTAGATTCTATAGAAAAGGGCTGAGGTTTTCCTGTGATTTTATCTTTTACTTCACTACTATCTAACAGCAAATGACGGACTTTTATCTTATCACCTATTTTGGTATAGAACGTACATGTATCGCCGTCGTAGCAGTTGTCATACGTTACATCTATAATCGAATCGGTTGTATCATAGGTTGTGTTAGTTACTTTTGCTTGTGAAGATAACCATTTCTTTAACTTACCCTTAGGATTATCTCTAAAATCATTTATTTCTCTTTCAATCTTACTGGCTGCTTCTTTTTCATCAAGTGATTCATCAACATAGTTTTTAAGAGCAACTTCGACATCCTTATTACGACTATCGGATATATCATTTGCAACGTCTGTACAAGCTGACAGCAATATCATCGATGAAATAAGTGTTAATAGTAATTTATACATATATTTCTTCCTTTGCATAAGGAGTATTGGGTACGCTTAGTATCTTCATATATAGTTCATGTGTTGATGAAATTGGAATTTCGTGAAGTTGTACAAATTCTTCTAAGGATTGAACTAAATAATTTTTCATTTTTGGATTAATTTGAATATTGTTGATTAAGGGTGTTCTTGCATCCGTCTTATTAACTATTAATCCAATGCAAGCTAGTGCTAAGTCTACTCCAAATTCATTGTTTTCTAAAAAAAATATCATTTCTGGTTTCTCTATGATTATTTTTTTCATCCAACTACAAAAATCTTCACCTAACCAAAGATGCTCTAATTCTTGATATTTCGGTGATAAGATTAACTTTACATCATGCTGATATCTTTGAGGGTCCCATTTCAATACAGTTTCATACATCTCGATTACTTGATTAATATTCCTTTTCCCAACCAGGTTTGCATTTACTTTAATTGGATCTGCGTACATTCTAAACTTCCTCCTTTTGTTTCAATTCATTCAGTAGGTTATCTCTAGTAAAAAAGAAAAAGCGTGTTTTTAATTTTGTTTGTTCACCTATAAGAAATAATGCGAACAATCCGATTCCTAAGATTATATTCGTTGGTATTGTAGGGTCAATAACCCAAACAAATACGGTGATTGCAATAAACAAGATGTTCATTATAAGGTCGTTAAAAAGAAAGTAAGGCATATTTTTATAAGAATTCTTCTGAATGGTTTTGTAGTTTAATTTTCCTTTTCGCTTATTAGTTGTGATATAGTCCCAATTTAGTATTGATTGTAAACTGCGATTTAGCATGTATGACGTAGGTGCAAACAGTAGAGTGAATACAAATAATTGGATAAACATGTTGTCGAAGTTAGGAATCAAGTGCCCTATTACACACATACCTGCAGCTGTTAAAGCTGGTGGTATTAGTTTGACCTTGTATTTCGGCATTTGGTCCACAACCATTTCCATATATTCATTAAGATCTATGTGATAATTCTCCAGGTATTGCTCTATTTCTTGTTCAGGTTTACTCATGATGATTCCTCATTTCTTTCATATAAATTAGAGTTTCTTCTATTTAAATGGTGTCTTTCCAAATCATTTAGAAAAGGGCATTAATTTCGTGGAGTATTTATGTACTAATATACTTTCCCCTACACTTCCCCTTCAGATATTTTGGTTATACGACATTTTGAGTTTGAATCATTTTTCAATTCTTTTCTTGGTTGTTCAAACTGGAAATGCGCGAAGATTGTTTTTTTAATATTTCTGGTTTCAATTTTTCATTTGATTTTGTTTTAGCCGATTTACTATGTATTAAATCAAAGAAACTCAATTGTTTTTCCATGTTATGCCCTCCTTGATAACGAATCCGTTATATAGTTGTTTATTTATTATTGCAATTATATTTATATAAATAATTTAAATCAATAATATATTTATGTATAATAACCATAAACAAATGTATTATTTGTTATGTTGGATTATATTTTATTAAAATTGGACATGGAATTATAAAACATGTGTATAATTATTATAGAATCCTATATTAGATATAAATAAATCTCAAAAAGGAAGTGATTGTAAGTATGGAAGTAATTATCCAAAAAAATGAAGTTGAAATCCGGAAGGATTTGCAATTGGCACTTTCGAACTCACAAGTAATTAAGGATTTACAAATTCGGTTAGATAACGCAGAAAAAAATCGAGAACCAAAATTTGAAGATTTTAGCGATACTGATATGGTAGTTTGGTTTTTATATGAAAATAAGCATTTGAGAAAATCCGACGATAGAGTTGAACGAAGTACAAATGAATATAGACGTGAACTACAGCAATTTATAGAATCCATGTTGATACATGGAGCAGAATTTGAGATTGGTGAAATAGTTGACGGTTCATTATTTAAATCGTTGATTCCTACCAATATCCGTAAATATCAGAACTGGCTAGCAACTTCGAGCCCCTATGTTATAAAGAATGGTTCTTATGCTGCTTCTACATTAGATAGGAAGACTACAGTGTTACGTTCATTCCTCCGTTTCTTACATAGAACAAAATATGTCTCGGAGCCATTGCATGACGGTTTGAAAATTATAAATACAAAAAATGAAGATCGTCCAAACCGCGATCTTGGACCCGATGAGGTTGTGACTCTTCTCAATACTTTTCGTGATATGCAGCAGCCTATTATGTTTACGATTATTCATGTCCTTACCACAACCGGTATGAGGAATGAAGAATTCTGCAAATTGAAAGTTGGAGATTTGGTGCCAGACACAATACACGGCGGTTGGTACCTAAAAGTATTAGGAAAAGGAAACAAAAAGCGTGATATTCCATTGAAAGAAAAAGCGTACAATAGTATCTGTATGTTTCGATTTGCAAGGGGGCTTCCAGCGCTAGATGAAGCGTCACCTGAAAGTCCGCTATTTACTACCAATACAGGTAAAGCATATACACCTTCATATTTATCGCAGTATGTGAAAGGGCAAATTGAATCACTTCCAAAAGGAGTAATGGGCAGTAGTAAACTGACTATTACACCACACGTATTTCGTCATGCATTTGCTATCATTTCACAAATGAACAAAATTGATATTCATGACATTATGCGCTCGTTAGGACATGAAAAAATAGAAACGACAATGATTTATCTTCAAAAAGTCTTTGAAAGAGAGAAACATGCTATACATCAATGGGATCCAGCTAAATTCGGTGAGTTTATTTAAAGTAAAAAGTCTTTGTTCTTATTAGTACCAATGGTTAAACAATCATTTCTAATAAGCTCAAAGACTTTTATGATTGACTAAGTCTAAATCAAACTTCATTTATAACTCTGCAAAACTTAGCTTATTAGTGTCTTATTTATGAAATCCAGATTTTTTGGGTGCTTCTGTGGAGCCCTCAGACGAATCGACTTTCTTATAAGGTGTACAATCGTATCTCATGATGTCAGATAGCGCATGTAAAAACATGTGAGGTTTACCATTCTGCAATACACACTCAATATAGAATATTTCATTTATGTATTGGATGATCATTTCACTTGGAACGGATAAATCTAAATCATTCATGAGTGTTAGCTTTGATTCAATGTGTTCCATCCAAAATTCTATTGCTTCGGTTGGTAAGGATACGTTTTCATTTAATCTCTTCAAAATACTTCCTGAATGAAAGTAAATAAAAATAATAAGCGAAGGTAATCTATTACTATAGGAACCAGGAATGAGCTTGGTCACTTCTTTAAGTTCCTTTTTTATTAATGTGTATATGTAGCTGTCCTCAAACCCCATTTATAACTCCTCGCTTTATCAGTACTTAGTAACGTCGAAAATATTATAGGGTACTTAATTCCCCTAGATACGATACTAATTATTTTTGAAATACTTTAAGTCTTTTTATTGGAATTGTCATGAGAATTTCAAGGGCGTATATAATCGATATAAAGATAAATAGTACAAAGAATAGGAACTGGGTTTCAATAATAATGCTTGGGCTAGAAGGGATTAATAATACTACGATATTTAACACCAATAATGGTAAGTATGTTGGAACCATACCATAGAAAAATGTCTTTTTAAGTATACTTCTATGTTCCTCGATTTCTCGAAATCCAGTTAAAATTAATGCTGTTGTTATTGTTAAAATCAATACACTAAATAAATTACTATCGATAGGGATGCCAACTATATCCTGCATTTACTTCCTCCTTGAATGTGTAATGTTACAGACGGTTATACATATCCGTAGAATTAAAGATAAGCATTGTTGTATTCATTAATGCTAATTGCTTTAATAAATGACACATCTATTTCGAATTTCATAGCGAGTAGAAGACAAAGTTGCTTATGTGAAGCATCATAAACTGCCTGGTTTACAATTAAAACGTCTTCAATTGAAATTTGAATGTAATGAGGTGAACTTTCCTCTGTTAAACCCGCTTCACTCATTATTTCAAAACAAAAAATAGGTGTAGTCAAAATACTTCCTCCTGTGAATCAATTTCGTTTGCTGCTTCGATATAAATTCCGCCCCGTTCTACAATTCGGATAATATCGCTTAACCGCTCTATTGATAGATGTCTATTAGCCAATGCTTTCACACCCATTCCAAGTAATGCGCTTACGTCTACTTGTTTAAAGTCTTCGCATATACAGATTACAGATATATTGTGATCTTTCATATAACCAGTAAACCCTTCCATAATCTCAGGATTAAGTAGTATTGCTATTGATGGACCGATGATGTGACATTGGTCTATCTCCCTCTTCCAAGACTTTATAGAAATTGGTATTGCTTTAGCGGTAGGTGCAGCCAATTTTATAGTTTCTTCCCAAATTAAAGTATTGTCATTTTGGGATGTAATTAAGAAAATATCCATGTGCTCCTCCTGAAAATGTGAAAAAGGGCATACCTCTCTACAAAAAAGTGAATAATCACTAAGTTAGAGGGGTATGCCCTTTTAATAATATATAAGATAATTTCTATTATAGCTTATAACTTTTGTTTATAAAAGAGCAAAAATTATAGGACCAACCAATGCAAAGCCAATCATAATGATAGAAACATTCCGCGCATTTTTGTACCACTTGTGATATTCAGGGTGTTGTATTAATCTGTACCCAAATTTGAATAATAAGCTAATGCTAATTCCAACTACTCCGATGAAAATAGCTACTTGCGATAATGTACTTAGAGCTGTTTTAAAAGCTACGTCAACATCGTTTTTTGTTTGTAGTGATAAAAATATAATGGGTGCCCCTCTCAAAATAAGCATAGAGATAAAAGACCAAAGCATCGTCGATTGTGCGAATTTTTGCCATTGACCATGCTTAAAGATAATAGACATAATCATTACAATAATTCCAATTACAAATAAAATGGTAATTCCTTTTATGCCCCAGTCGAATATACTGACAGCCCATTCACTCCCAGTATTAATTAAATCATCACCGATATTCGAAGATGACCCTGTAATTTTCCCATCTTCGGTAATATCTCCAACTTGACCAGGGGTAGGTATAAAACTATTTAATAAAGAATAACAATTAAGGTTATTGATCAAGGTTTATCGCCCCTCCATATTAGCACTTAGGAAATGTTTGTCTTAAATCTATATTGATGGCATCGGCATACATTTGACCTTCGAACACATCCAAGGTAGCCTCAAACGAAAAGACACTCTTAGAGCGAAGGTATATATCTTGGAAATGATTTAGCCAATGTTTACCGATTTTCTCATAACGAATAGGTTCCTGGATAGCCCATATTAGTTCTTCTGCAGAAATAGTGAATTCACCCTCGACTACACGGACACGATGATCATGTATCCCAACTGTAATCTTCTCTAGATATTCAGCAAATGGCAATAATGTATCTAGTGATGATTTAAAAGTTCTTGCAGTAGTTGTTATTGAGTCTGGGCAGCTAATACGAATTTCAATTTTTAAGTTTTCTAAATCAAGATTACCTGTTGGATCTGCGTTAACAGTAATAAGAAATTTATGTTTGCAGAACTTCGAAAACTTATTAACTAATTCTTGTTCGAAATTTGAAGATTGTTTATCTAGATGGTCTAAATATTGTTTTGATAGTGATAAAGACTGACTGCCATGCGCGCTACGGCTAATGATACTATTTTGTGGTTTGCAGCTGTATGTTACTTTTTTTACATGTATTTGCGTATCTCGTACACCTTGTATAAATGTTTCATTAGTACTTATTGAAGACATTTTTCCAACTCCTGTGTTAATTTTTGTTTATATTTGCGAAAACTACTAATAATGTGTTATTTTTTACTCGTACTTAAATAGTACCTATGAACCAACCTTAAAACAATAGCATTTATCATAAATTTTTGAGTTATGACAAATTTTGATTATAAAGTACCATGAATTTATAATAATTTAACATTTAATAGTGGAATTCACCGATGTATCTATACTTCTATTGATTTAGGACTATTGTCACGAATCGAAATTATATTATAATAGGATAAATATATCGGTGAAACCCCCGAAGTATTAAACTTCGGCAGATTTCACGTAAAATTCTGTTTCCTCAAATGTGTAATCATCAATTATTGGAAGATTTTCAACTTCACAAATGTAATTTTGATATGAATCAGCATTTGATTTTAAAATCGTTATTTTTTTAGCTTGTAACCCGTTATCATTTCTATCAACTTCTATTTCAATAACGTCATGTAAGGATAAAGACAAGTAATCAAATTCAATTATATTTATCCAAGCTCTACTCTCTCCATCTAATACATGAATGTACTCGTTTTCATATCCAATAATTGAACACACCCATGTTTGAATACCTTTAATGTTCTGTGCAATGCGAGCAGTTACTGCTGCTGTAAATTCCAAGTCTGCATTAAAATTTGGTTTCTCCTCATGCCAATCATTCATTGTTAAGATCATATCTCCTGTCACTTCCTCTGCTTCTTCATGTATATCTGTTGTATCTAACCCTAATTCAGTTAGTATAGAATGGACGAAGCAGTCATTCTCTGTAGTTAATTCTGAAATTTGATATTTTTGATTTTCTACGTCAACTGCTATTGAATGTTCTTTGAAGTTTGTCTCTACATCTTCTGAAAAATGAGATGGTAGAGACCAAGAAGTAATATTTTCTACTAATTCTCCTGCTTCTTTAGTTGTCGTTGATTCATCTTCCATATTTCCTTCTGCAATATTTAAGAACACCGCATAGTAAGCAGCCATTCCATCATATATAAAGTAAAATACGGCGAACCCCAATAAAAATAGATTTTGTAAGTAAATCATGATTAATTCCTCCCATAGTTAGCATAGAAAAATGCCACTAAATCGTAATGGCATTAATATATACTCTCATCACCCGAATAAATCAAAGACTATTTGGTCATCTGACGTAGCGGTTCGACGTTTACATACTTAGTATTGTTCAGAATATCCTCGTGTACGATAGCTAATGCTTTACGACTATTATTTAAGGTCATAGCAAATTTTTCGTACTTACCTTTCTCAGTTCTAAACGATTGTTCACTCCTGAATTTATATCCATTTAATTCTTTTTCTCCATATCCAAATTTAATTCCACCATACGTACCAATATCTATGGTAGCCTTCAGGGATTGAAGTGCAGAATCACTACCGCTAACAATAGTCATTAACAATTTCTCATTACTCTTGCCCTCATTTTCAAATGCTACTGCATAGCAAAAGACCTGATAATAGGCATGATCCTGATAAGTCTCCATTAATTTAGGGTTGTCGTTACTCTCTGTTTTAAAATTTAGGGTCATGATTGATTCCTCCAGTTATAAGAAAAAAGCAATCCACTATATACATCACCAATGAAGGTATGTAATAAATGAATTGCTTCTGCCTCTTATTTCTCTAATAGAAATAGTTAATTTGTTCATAATTTAAATCTACAATTGATTTCCCCAGTACATGTTCGGATTTTATGTAAAATATACTGATTCCTCGCTTTCCTTTACCTTTAATTCTATCTTTTTAAGCACAAAAAAAGGTCTTTGGAATGATTGGTTAATAGCATAAGTAAAAGATGCTATAAAACGTTCAATCAGCCCAAAGGCCATGATTAGTAAGTGCAGACACATCACTCAAAAATGAGTGAGAAATAAAAAGAAACAATATTATACCCTTCCATTATAACGAATTTAATCAGTGCTGACTAGATAAACTTTACCTAAATTCTCTAGATACTGATTCTAGAGAAATACCTTGATATTCACCACCACGCAAAATTAATTGAATAATAGCCCATATACTTTCAAAATGATTAGATGATTCTAGTATAGTTCTGCTTCGTTTCGTTGATCCATCGATAAGAATAGATTCATATTTTGTTACTGTTTCACCATGTTCAATAACACCAAATGTAAGTTCTCCATAACATGCAATTTTTTTAAAGTTTAGTTCTATTTGATTCATATTCAATCTCTCCCCATAAAAAAACTCTTTGAACCCCTCATAAGAGGACTCCAAAGAGTTATTGTTATTATTACGTTGATAATGTTGTAAAACATAGTTTAACAGAAAAGTGTCGAATAATAAATAAAATTACCTCAATAAATGTAATGTTTCTGAAAGTAATTCTTTTATAGCTGCATTAATGCGCAATAGTTCTTCACCTTCTGGATAGATATGTCCAAGACCACAAACCAGATAATCATTTGTCCAGTTACGTTCTTTTAATTCACAAATAACGTACGATTCAAATGCTCTTGCAGCCATCTCAACAGTGGTAGACCAGTATTTCGCCTTTTTTCCACGATCTAATTGTAGTGCTGTATTATAAAATTTCGTCTCATTTGATGGATAAGGTATCAAATACTCTTTTTCACCTGTTTAAAACAACTACTTTCAAAACAATTAAGTTTAGAAAACGCAAAAAAGCCTTTGGGTGATTGATCACAACATAGAAAAAGGATGTTGTGTTATCGAATCAACCCAAAGGCTGTATAGTTAGTAGTTGCTGTCGCAAAACTATTGAATAGTCTGCAATAAAAGTAAAATAAAAATTAATAATAGTATCTTACCATATGTATTAGTCACAGTAAAATAATATTAAACAGATCAACAAAAATATAGTTACTCTTGTTAGTTTAGAATCTGTGAACGTTTATTTTATAATGGAAGAGACCCTGTATTTGAACAAAGATTGATGAAAATACATGATTTTGATTTTAATACGACAGGAGTTTTTACTAAAAAGATTGATTAAATTAAGGCTTTATTAAAAATCTTGATTACATCTTGCTTTTTTCCATCTACAAAATAGTTTTCAAGTATAATAAAGCTATCAAATATATTAAAATCTATATCATCAAAAATTGATAAATTTTCACATACTTCCTCAAACGTTGTCATATTTCTATACCTACTACTATCTCTATGTAATGTTCCTATTACACAATTATTTTCCTCCATAAGAATCTTAAAGTTATTAAAAATATTTTTGTCATCCAATTCGTAATTATCAATTAATGCAATGCACTTATTATATACACTAGCAGCAATCGCCATTTTTTTTATATTTTTAATGTAGTCCTCCTTCAAGCTATCTACAGTAACATTAGGCTTTTCTTTACAAATAGTAGGTAATGATAATAAATCTTCTGCAATTGTAAAAAAAGAATAATTCTTAGGTATAGACGAAATCATTGCATTTAAAAAAGGTTTTCTATTCATAGTAGCTGAACTTATAATCAGCAAACTTTTATTAGAAGAAGCTAGCTTTTTTACTTCTTCAATTACTCCAAATGACATAGTATTTATTATTTGATATTCTTCTAAAGACGTCTTCATTTCTAACTTATCTATTTTTATAAATGGCGTCGTACAACACTCAGATATACATTCTAAAAAAGAGCACTCTTCTAACTCCATATATCTATAGTGCTCATCTTCAGATTGTTTATTAGCACCTATAAATTTAGATATCTTTTTATAATCGTAATAATTATTATTTTTTATAGATAGGAATTCTTCATCTTTTCCTCTCAAAAAAACTATGGGTTCATTAACAAATATTTCTCTAACTTTTAAACTCATTAAGTAACCTAACAGTCCAAACCCTTTATTATAGAGTTCAAATCTACTTACAAGGGCATTTCTTTCATACTCTGATTTAAATTTCATCTCGATATCTCTGAAATATTGTTTAATCGTTGCTGTATTATAAACCTCTAAATTTCTCTCAGAAAATATGTACTCTTCAAATTCTTGATTGAACTTAAATATTATTTTTTGCTCATCTAAATTAGATTCTTCTACTATGTCAAATATCTTTAATTCAAGTACGTCTTCTTTATATTCATTTAAAAATGTTTGATATGTAGAAATGAAATGTTTAACATTAGATTTAGCAACCTTTTTATGTGTTTGAAAATCAATAGTAGGATTTTTAATAAGTGAATTAACCACGGTAGAATCGAAAAAGCTAATTGCAATTTTATGAATTATTGATTCCAAAATAAGTTCATCAAAATCAGAAACTAAATCTTTATAATTTTCTCTTAATAAATTTTTCAATTCTTTTTTTAATCTCGTTATCGATTGATCCTTTGGTTTATCTTCAAATATAAAACCTAATTTTTTTACAAATTGGTTTAGTTGTACTGTTGGGTTAATTTTAATTATTTCATTAAAATGCATAGGATATTGATTTTTATACTGCTCAATAAATTTTGATATACAAATATCACAAGTGTTTTTTGTACATTTATCACATACAATGCCAACTTTTATGAAATATTCTCTAATAGTATTTACTTTACTTTTATTAGACTCGTGTTTTATCAATAAATGAAGGATATATGAAATACCTTCTTCTTTATTTAAATAAAATATATCTCCATCTTCTTTAAAAATACCTGTACTAGGTACTTTAGTATTTGTATTAAAATACAGCATATGATCATCAGCTGTTTGCGTATAGAAATTATGTATAGTCTTTGAAATCTCCGGTGAATATAAACCTATATTTCTTTTATAGAATTTCACCTCAATCGATTTATTTATATTATTATCATTAAAGACTCGAATATCCGCCCCACACTCTATACCTACACTTGAATTATCATTTTTTAACATGAGTAATTCTTTAATAGCAAGGTATATTTGCTTATAATATCCATTAATAGATCCAGCAACATCTGTTATCATAAAAACCCTTCCTTCTACAATTCAAATTTCTTCTCATACTAGAGGACATTATTTAATTCCTAAATTAATATAATCAAACCTAACGTACAAAACTACAAACGCCGTTGTAGACATTGTATATTTCAATAATTCAACTCTACTTTAATCCATCTATATTAAGTATAGATGGCATGCAATTTTCATGATTATAAAACAGCTAGAAATTTAGTTCTTCAACTACTTTAGACTCGCTTAACATTTGATATAAAATCGAAATATTGTTATTGGTACAATATGTCCATTCACGCTTTTCTGAAAACGTAAAATATAAATATCTTTTAGCTCTTGATAAACCTACAAAAAATGTACAAGTATCTTCTTGTTCTTGTTTAGAAAAACTCCAAAAAGCCTTATCATCAAATCCTACAAAAAATACTGTTTCGTACTCTAAACCTTTACTTTTATGAATAGTCATAATTGGAATTGAATCTTTCCCTTCAAAAACTTGGATGGCTAATAACCAATCATTTGTTCCTTGGAAATAGTGATATAGATACTCTTCCAAATCCTCTTTTAATTTATTTATATATGTACCTTGAGAATATTGAGGATAATATCTTCTAATTTTATTCAAATCATAAAAATTTAAAATTTCTATAAATAGCATTCCTAATTCTCCAGCATTGATTATGGAAGCCAACTTTCTTTTTATTATCTTCAAAAATTGTTTTACTTCTTTTATTAGCTTATCAAAAGTATATTCATTTTTTGTTCCGTGAATTCCTTCAAAAATAGTTTTAGAATGCCAAATTGAAAGCCATGAATCACTATTACTAGTATCTAAAGCAGACTTTAATGTATTGATAATAAGATTTACCACATCTTCTTTTAATAAATCTTGAAAAATAGTCTCATTTCTAGCATTAATATTTAGCGCTTTTAATTCGTCAACTATTGATTTTTCATATTTATCAACAGTCTGTTTTACAATTATACAAATATCATTAGCAGGAACATTATAATTTTGTATTAAATCATTAATTTTTGAAGCTATCTTTTTAGATTCATTTTTAGAATCTAGAAAGTACCATATTTCCGCTATACCATCATTTGCAGACCATTTAGGATTAGGAATTGGTGTAAAGGGTTTATCTTGTAAATAATTATTTACAATCTTTTGTATTTCTAAGAGTCTAGGTGCAGATCTATGATTCATTTTTAAAGAATACTCTCTAGATTTAAAGTCATTTTTATAGGACTCAAAAACATCCTTTTTTGCACCAGCCCAAATCATTATCCTTTGCCTATTATCTCCTACTGCTGTAATTGAAGTATTAGTATTAAAAAAACAAACCTTTACCAACTCATATTGTAAATCTGTAGTATCCTGAAATTCATCTAAAAACAGATGACTATACGTTTCTCTTAATGACATTAAAATAAATGGATTGGTTTCTAAAATATAGATTGCTAAAAGAGTAATCATTGGAAAACTCAAGGTAGCTTTATTATTTTCATCACCCTTTAATAAAAACTGCCATACATTTTCAATTAAACTACCTTTTTCAACTGGCAACTTTGAACTAATTAAACAATTAAAATAATACTTTTTTAAATCTTTATTATTAAGATAAACATTAAATTTAGCAAATGCTTTTACAATCATATTTTGTTGTTTATCAACAATTTCATAATCCGGATTAGGTCTATACTCTTCTGGTAGTACATTTAAAAATCTATCTAGTATGCTCTTAGCGAATGAATCAAATGTTTGAGATGTAAATCTATTTTCAATTTTATTAGATATCCTTAAATTAACACGTTCTTTCAAGTTAGATGCTGCATCTTTTTTAAAGCTAATCGCTAAAATCTTCCTGGGATTAGTACAGCTATTAGTTTCTAACAAACAACATGCTTTTTGAGCAAGTAATTCTGTTTTTCCTGCACCTGGTCCTGCAACTATCAATGAATTTTTCAAATCCGTTACAGCATTTAAAGCTTCGTCCTCTAAAACCAGCCCATCAGTTGGCTGCCATTCTTTAAGAGAAACCATTATTTACATCATTCCTCTATCTTAATAATTTTTTAGCCTTTTCTGATAAACGTCTAAATATTTCCGGCATATTCTCGATTAATTTTGCATCTTCAATGTAATTCAATGCTTGCAAATGAGTTATAGGTTTTCCTCTAGTTAAAAAGAAGTAGTTATACCAAATCATTAATTCTTTTTGAAAGTCACTATATGTTTCGCCACTACCCCCGTTTTCTTTAAGTGTCTTTCTGACACTGTCTTCAATTCTTTTTGCATAAACTTCTTGTGTTTTTTCTTCATCAGTAAGTTCATGAATCCGTTTTTGCTTTTCATTCCCACTTACTTTAATTAGAGGTCCTTCTCCATTATTTAGTGTCAACAAATAGTAATCTAAGAACTGTTCAATCATAATAAAATCAATATCCAGAGGATTGGAGAAATATATATTATACTTTTCAAGAGTTGTAATCCAAACTTCTAATACTTGGATATGTTCTTTTGATTTCAACTGCCACGTATGCATATTTTCAAAATCGCTATCAGATAGAATTTCTCCACCTTCTAATGTTAGAATTTCTTTTTTATTTATCCCATTTTCAATTAATTGTTTATAAGCATATTTTACCCTTCCCCAACCTCCTCCATCACGCTCTCTGTCCAAATCTAATAATGTGATAAAAGGAATATCTAATTGGCTTAAAAGCCTCCAAAAATGATTTACATGTCTCCCTCCTAAAGGCACCACAGAAATACCTACTGAGTCTAAATCACCTGTGCAAAGATGTAAAATTTTAGGTAAAATTATCTCTTCACTATCACCCTCACCTAAAATTACTAGTGAAGAAAAATAAAGTTCTGGATAAGCTCTAACGGCTTCTTTGACATATTTATATGCTATAGATTGTTTATTCGGTAACATAATTTCCTTCACAACAGTAGTACTAGTTTTCTTATCAATTCTCAAATGTCTAATTTCAGTTGGTTCTATTCTTTTAATAATTGTCGGGTTATGAGAAGTAATCAATATTTGAGCATTGTTTTGACTTTGTATACTTTTAAGGTTTTTGATAACTTTACCCAATAAATGCGGACTGACATGATTTTCTGGTTCCTCGACTAAAACTAACGTTAATGCAGGAGGGTCAACATTTAAAACTCTTTCTTCCTCAACAATATTTCTCTTTATTTCATCTATTGCTGCATTTTCTATTGCTAAGAGAGAGTCAATTAAAGTCAAATAGAATAAAGATTTTAATCCATCACCTAGATCATTAACTTTAAATGCTTTATCAGTATGCGATGGTGTAAATTCTACGTCTAATTTTTTTAAAATAGTATCTAAATCGTTACTCCCAAACTTTATGTTAGCTTCTTTATATCTAGAATCGTTGTGATAGTTTTTCCATTGAGAAGAAATAATTCTTTGTATTGTAGAAATACCTCGTTGGCTAGAAACTTGATAATCTAATTCTTCAATTTTGTTATTTACTAATAATTTATCTGCTTCTTTCCAATTAATTTGTTTTAAAATTCTCCATAGAATCGTTCCAGTTGCATTTTTTAATTGTTCTGTAGGATTTCTTACAGCAGGTATGTATATAACATTTATTTTGGATTTTTCATGAATTGATAACGGCTTAAGGTTGTTACTCTCTTCCACTTCACCTTGTGTCACATAATAAAATTTAAAGTCTATAACCCCATCGGGATTATTTCCTCTTTCCCAATTAGCTTCTAGACGCATAGCAATATAGGGTTTAGCACCTTCTTTGTTAACTACAAAATTTTCAAAGTATATAGGAATCGCATAACTATCTGCGGTTTCATCATCTTTAAAAAATTCAAAATGTACTTCAATCGATAAATTGTTTTTTTCTATTTCTTCTGATGACTTATCAAAAGGAATATGAAAATCTGATTTAGTTATTTTACCATCCCCGAACATTTTTTGAAGTGCACTTAGAATTGCTGTTTTACCTGCACTATTATGACCTATAAATGCAGTTAAATCTGTAATATTAATAATAGTAGATTCTGGTCCAAAACTGCGATAATTATTTAATATCAATTTTGTTAATTTCATAAGAACTCCTTTATGATAAATATAAAATAACACTTAACGTTACTATTCCATTATAAGCCAAATAACTCACTTTGACTCGCAACGTTTTGTTTATTTGAGAGATGGCATAAAAGGTAGGAAATACGTGATTCCGGAAGTTAGTGTGATTGAGGTCGAGATAGAAGATAAACAATATCGACTTATTATGTTTTTTAGATACAACAAAAAAAAAAGTATAAATATGAGAATGTTTAATAGGGATTGATTAATACTAGTAGTTTGGGATAAAAAGTAAATTAAATTTAATAGAACCAAATTTATAGCATTGAGACATGGTAAGAAAACTATAGAGCAAAAAGGATAATAGAAAAAATTAATTGAAAATATTTGGAGGTATTTAATGAATCTAGAATTCTATATTCCTGTAACAATACGTGAATACACATCAATAATTGCGTAAACAACAGTTCTACCAATAATTCGATTTGCATCAAAAGAGCTGACTAAATAAATATCTTCAATTGTTACATCAACTTGAAAACGTGTGCCAAGTTCATTCGTTTCAATTTTGGAATTGCTTAAAATAAGACGATGCTCTTGAATATTTAACCCTGGCTTATAATCGGCACTAATTCCAGAGCCTCGACCTTCTTTAATCCATTTCTAAACTTTTGAAGTTCTTGCACTTTTAGTCAAAAAAACACCTCCTTAAATTATAGTAATCTAAAGAGGTGTTTCATCGCATTTTTTTACAAGCAGGGTGGCTTTATTTCGATTATATACCAGTACATTTAAACAAAAGAGACAAGCGATAGTGCCGCCTGCCCATTAATAGTAATTAATATTATGTAGTTTTATCAACGCTTTTCATGATACTTTCTTTCCAATACTCAGTATAGCATAGATGACCTTCTTCTTTTTCGCTATCATATAAACTCTCACGAATCTCATCTTTACTTTGACCATTTTCAAATTCATTACGTATCATTTCGGTCTTTGAATCCCACCATTGCCCAGTATCTTCATTAAAAAATACAGGCTCCAAGTGGTGTAGTAAACGGAAGGTATCAGAAGTAAATGCAGTTTCTTGGTCTCCTATCTCATTACAGTACGCTTTAATAGCTTTATTAACTTCAGTAAAGAGAATAAAACGTAATTGTATTCCTGAAGAAGAAGCCATTTTTGTTGCTGCCATTTAAATACACCCTTTCCTAAAGAAAAATAAATACCCTTTTTTAGCACAAAAAAAAGACCTCTAGGAAGATTGATAACAACATAAATAAAAGATGTTGTTTCGTTCAATCAACCCAAAGGTCGTTAGTTGTTGGTTTAAGTCGCATAACACGAATTGGTCTGCAATAAAAATTAAAAAGAATACTATGGAATTAGTATAACATGTTTCATTAATTTGTTGCCAACCCTTTTTACAAATGTATTATTTAGTTGAATTTCAATGTCTCTCTAGTTTATGTTCAACTTTATTTCGTCAATAATTGTTACTAAATGTATATGTATAAACATTCTCTACAAATATATTTAATAAAAAAGAACGATAATCTAAAATTAGATTAATCGTTCTTAATTGTTTATTAATTGGCCTCTTTGTTCCTTGATGTATCGACGTTTTGCTTTAAAAAGAATTAAACTTGCTCCCATGGCATTATATAGCGCACCAATTAAACTCTTCTCAGTCGATAAATTTTCTTTAAACTCTTTATATTTTTTAATCTCTTGTGAATTTAAAACCTCTATAACCTTTATAGTCATTTAGAAGTCATCCTCCTTAAATTCCACTTCCACTAATACTAAATGGACCTATTTCTTTCATTATACCATTATCGCTCACTTTGTGTATCATTTTCTACACTCTGTGCATTATTAATTTCTCCCACTTCTTGTTTATTAAGTAGACTCTGTAATACAGATATTACTGAAGGAATGATGTTTTTCCAACCTCTATACCCTATTAGAACGGGTACTCCAACCTTTATAAATAATGGATTTAACAACTCCACTATAGGGTTGTCCAATGACATCGCTGTTACAGTAATAAAACCACCGAAGCAGCCAATCAATAATGGTTGAATGACTCCTTTTAACACTAATAAGATTTTACCGGTTATAGTTGCACCTCTTAAGATTGTTTTAAGTTGGTCAATGGGCTTTAATGAATGTAAAACTTCATTTTTGGTCCCAATCAATATAAAACATCCTGCAAAAATTATTGTCAACAATGCTGAATCCAGGAATAGACTCATAGTAATTTTCACCTCCTAAAAAATTATTAACTACATTCCACGCACTCATTAATTGGCAATATACGAAAAAAAAACCTTTGAGTGATTAGTAAAGAACAGAAAAATTCTGCTTACATAATCAACCCAAAGGTTTAAGTTAGTAGTTGCTTTCGCGTAAAATTGCATTCGCAATGAGTAATAAATAAAATGGTTATAAAATTATATTATCATATTATTTTGTAAAATGGTATATATTCTATAATTTTCTTATTTGTTAATACACGTATTTATCCTGACTAAGTTTGATCAATTAAATGACCCATATTCAACTAAGCACCTGTTAGTTTAATAAGAACAGCGACGCTTATTAAACAATCGCGCCCGATTGCTAATGGCACTTTCCATTATTAATATTCATGTAAACGTTAATGGTACTTCCACAAGATTTTTTGATGTGTTAGCAGCAAATTTAACAGTTGTTGACGGTACTACAGACCTTGCAACTGCCTTTCTAGATGATAGCGGGAATGCAGCTCTGCTTTTCCGGTAGTAACAAATGGTTACTATAATTTTCATATAAACGGTGTACTACAGGCAGGCGATTCGTATACGGTTTCTGCAACAGAGTTAACTTTAAAAAGTCAAAGCGAAGATTCATGAACTAGTCAATCAAAGAGGAATTTTATTAAGGGAATTAGCTAATCAAAAAAGGCAAAATATAAACTTTAGTCATATAGAAAAAATAGCAGATACTTTAGAGTTAGATGATACTAGAGATATCATTGAACTAATAGAAGACAAAGACAAATAAAGTCGCCCTAATATGGGCGACTTACTTATTTTCTAGAGGAATATTTTAGAAATTCATTAGAATGGCAACCACTTTGTTAATTGAAACATACAAAAATTGTCAAGTCATCATGGGTACTTAAACTAACTCAGCCTTTAATATTTCCAATAGGTTCTGGTATCTATTATCAATAAAAGCTTTAAATTCACTTTTACTCGACCTTGAAGTAATCATATACTGTTGAAATAGCGGATTACGTACACTCCAATCAAAGTATTCTAGCTTCTCCAACACTAATTCCCAGTCTGGAATCCATTCTATATCTTTATCCGCTTCGCTTATGATCTGCTCATGTAGGTAGTAAGCTATTGCATTTTGAAGTGCTTCGTGACCTAGTGTGTATTTATTAACATCACCTGGAACCGGAGGAAGAGCATCAAACAAAACAACAAAAAACTTATCTAAAAACGCTAGAACATCGTCGTACTTATCTTTTATCAATTGTTCAGCCTTTTTACTTAATTTAGGTCTTCCGAATAACAATATACTGATGAAGTTTTTTAAACGGGCACTCGTAAAAAGTAACGTGTTTGTAGGTCTAACAATTCTGCTTTTCATAAATTCTACCCCGGCATTTTCCAGAGCTCGACATGATTCAAATGTATCTCTTACTAAAACCCTCATAATATCCCTTGTATCATATTTGGTAATTAATGACATAGAGACACGCTTTGCATTGGAGTTAATATCCACAAAGACATTTTTTTCATCTACTTCATCTAATCCGAAGTATATTTGAGCCGTTAAAGTACTACCTAAAATTTTCTCCTTCTTTGCTGTATCACTTGTATGTCGTAATAAATGCTCTAAACCCTTAATACGATGCTGTCCGTCAATTACTTTTAGTTTTACCCCTGGCGGTAAACGCAATTCTTTTCTAGTCGTATCATAATATTTAGATGGGTCTCCAGTAAATGCAAACACAAGGGACGGTAAAAAGATACCAACCTCCGAATCAAAAGAATCAATATAGGTTGCAAGTGGACCTAATCTGGAGTAGTTTATATCCCTATTAATAACATTATCAATTTTATAAACTTCCAAAAGTTCCCTTACTGTTATTTGTGTAGTCATTATAGCTTGGGATTCACCGTTTATATGGTTTACAAGCCCTTTTAAATTTATATCAAACATTTAGCACCTTCCCAACATTTAATTCATATTGTTTTATTAACATATTGGATATTTGGCTTGTTATTCGAGTACCAACTGTAAATCGATACTTTTTAGTGTTGTTATTAAATGGAATACCATACTGTTTCAACTCTTTGTTTTTATGTGACCAATCTATAAAACGCACAGATTTCAGGAATAATTCTTCCATTTCAAGATTGGCGTCCTTCTCTCTTAAAGAGTATATGTACTTCGCTATTCCGCGTAAAACATTCGGATTCATTATAAAATACTTGTTTCTATCCAAACACTGGTCAGGGGCATACTTCATTAGTAAGGTTAGAAAATCCTCAACATTTTTTTTGTATAAAAGGTAGTTTGTCTCATTAATTCTACTCGTACCACCATGTAAAAAAATAATTCCATCATTAAGTGTTAAACATATATTATAAAGTGTTGCGGCTGTCATCAATTTGGTTGTAGTGGTTTTAGCACGGACTTCAAATTTGTCAGGAGAAATTGAAGGATGATTATTGATAACGTCTTTAACCAACCTTCCGCATAAATCATTTTCTTTATACATTACTAAAAGAGTATTACTCACTTTAGATGACTTTGTATTTACATCCGTGAAAAGTTGACGCTCTTTTTCAATTGTTAAATCGCTAAATATTTGAATTGTTAAAGGGTAATTTTTTATAAAATTCAATTTTTTTTGATCTTCAGCGTTACGACTGGACATTAGCCTTTTCTTCAAAACTTCAAATGCCCTTATGCGATGCTGTCCATCTAATATAACCATGGTGTCATCAGTTTTAAGATGAAATTGATTACTTACTTCATTGAATCTTCCCTTCCCTCTAGCAGAGAAAATTAATGGAGGAAAATAGATATTATTACCTTCTAAACCATATTGAATGTATTTACTTATACTAGCAACCTGTTTCTCAATCATATCTCTCTGAACCGATTTATCAACCTCTAAAAACCTTAATACATAATCTACTGTACATTGTGCCGATATTACTTCATGACCAAACTGGTTCCCCTTTACCCCATGAATCGTAATAAAGTTACCCGCGGAATCAATGATATCATCAAATTTCATATTATTTCCTCCTTTTCTTATTAATTATATTTGTGTATTTATTTTCTTTCTGTATATTTTAGATTATACAGACTCTTCTGATCACAATACAACAAAAATCTTTCTGTGTTCCTAAATTCTTTGATTATTTTCATTCAGTAATCCTTTTTGATATCATTAGCTCTGTAGTAAACTCACCTTTTAAATACCATCCATCTATTTCTATTGTTAAATGATATAACAAACACCTTATTAAACTAATGCGTTAGTAATAGGTAAGCATTTGAAGTTATCTCCAGCTTTTCCCCTACTCCACACGGAACGTGCCAGTTTCCAAGCATACCGCGTTCCATCTAGCGATGGTATTATTAATTATAAGTTTCAAGTTACTCTTGTTGATTTGGGTTATTTGATTATTTCTAGCTCACATTTTTCTCGATATTTATTGATTTTTTCTAACATCGATTCAGTGATGCCCAAAGTTTTTATGAGTGTATTCGCCTTAATTTTGTCGGTCATATGGATTAATTCATGTATCTCTCTTTGGAGAATACGTAGATTATTGAATTTGTCGCTTCCACCAAGATACTTAGGTATATAATGGTGACAGTAGACATTTTGTGCTTGTAGGAACATGCCAGTTATTTCACATTTTCCTTTTTTCATACTGTATCTACTAATCCGATTATCCATATATTCGACACTCCGTGTCGATATTTTTGATTCCATTAACAATACTATTTCCTGTCTTATATCTTTACTCAACCGTGTGGATATTTGCACTCGACCTTCTTCGGTAAATGGGGTTATACTTTGAGTAAAGCCAATCACATTTTTAGTTTTGATGATTCCGAGAGGAAAGAGGTATATCCCGGCGATTTTATAAGTTTTAGAGCCTAAGCCATAGAACTTTTTATACACAGGTGGAGGATTGTTAGGATGTTCATATTTACCAACGGGTTTAAGACGATTGTACATAGATGCACCTATTTCATAGGCAAGTCGTGAGAACGCTAAGTTGACGTGAGTAGCTCTGCTAAAATAATTGTGTAACCCTAAGACAAAACTATTAAAGCGCATAGCATTTTGAGTAGTTGGCGATGTTCGGAGTATTTCTATTCGTTTCTTTGCATCCGCCTTAATTTTCTGCATCTTTTCAGCTTTGACAAACGTATGTGCAACTCGCTTTATTCCTTTACGATTGGCACGTATTGTGAAACCAAGAAACGCAGACTCATTCTTGCGCAGATTAATAATCTTCGATTTTTCTGGTGAAATATCAAGTTTTAAACGTTCTTTTAAAAATAATTTAACTGCATGATACCACTTTTCGGCAGTTTTCCAGTCTCGACAGATGATTTTAAAGTCATCAGCATACCTAACTATGTAGCCTTCTTTTAAGTGAGTTCGATTCTTTGCAAGAAGTTGACCTCTAGTTTTAAGTGATTTATGGAGGGGAAATAGTTCCCATTGGTCCGCAATCCACTGGTCCAATTCATTTAGTACAATATTAGACAATAACGGTGAAAGTAGGCCACCTTGTGGAGAACCCTTTGTCGGAATACCTTCTCCATCCACTTCAGCCTTTAGCATTTTGGATATACAGGCAAGGACCTGTCTATCCCGAATACCTAAATTCCATAACTGCTTAATAAGCAAGGTATGATTGATATTATCAAAGAACCCTTTTATATCCACATCTACAACGTAGTGGAGTTTCGACCGATTAACTAGAAATTGAATTCTTGCCATCGCATGATGAGTAGACCGTAAAGGTCTAAACCCATAGCTATGATTATAGAAATGAGCCTCTGCAATAGGCTCTAACACTTGTTTAAAGCACAGTTGTATGATTCTATCCAGAATGCATGGAATACCTAATGGTCGCATCTTGCCATTATCTTTTTCGATTAGTTTACGTCTGACTTTCTTTGGACGATAATTTTTCAGCTTACTTTGTATTTCTTCTACTAAATCGTTCTCTGATCGTTTCTCTATGTCTACAATAGTTTTACCATCTGTTCCAGGGGTCTTCGACCCTTTATTTGACTTGATTGTTCGATACGCTAATAAAATATTGTTCCTCGACGTGATGATGTCGTATAGCAGATGGAATGATTCTTTATTTTTGGCTCGTTGATGTAAGTCTGTAAAGGTGTCTGTCATCCCGTAATAATCCCAATATCGTAGAGCTTGCACTGTGGCATCATTCCTCTTTGAAGTGATGTTCCCACGTTCTTACCCGACCGGTGCAATGCACAGTTGAAAAATAATTATTACTTATCGCTAGACTTGGGGCTGTTCCTCCAACTCCATTACAGAGGTCTCACTGGTCGTACCCCTACCCTCATAAGGACAAATGCATTTCGCCATATCGCTTATAGCAACCGTTTCGGGTGACAGCCCTTGAGACAACGTTCCTTATTTTCCAAGTCCCTTATAACCTAGCTATATTTCTTCTAAACTTAGGTGCTTCCTGTAAGCCTGTGAGCTGGATACCGCCATTGTTCGGTATAACGTGTTTCATAGAAGCAATTTTTACTCCACGTCACTCACTCCATCGTTGGATGGTACACAAGTTTCCTTATGCTCTAACTTTAGACCCGTACATCCGGAAGTTCGTCTGTTCTTTTCCACAAGAAAATTCTCACCATATTTAGTTTTTCAGCCATCCGGCATATCCATTGGCATACCTTTTCCGTGAGGAGTGGCTTCAGCCTTTGTTCTGCCGACTTCACCTGAGCTTCAGACCCCATAATCTGTCCCTTATGACGCATGCAGGAATCTTAATGGGATAGTTTCAAAATACATGGTTTTATCATTTCTATCCTCAGTTATAAAGTTAGGATTCCCCAAGGAATCCTTTGTTTTTTCACACATTAGTGCTTATAACAAAACTTGTCGCGCTGCCTCGTTAGTTTAAGTACATTTCTTCACAATATTTATAGTGATATTAGCATAATTATCCAACAAAAAAATCATCTCTCCTCTAAAATCTAAAGAGGTGAGATGATTTTAATCAAACTTTTTTATAAAGCAACGTAATTTTATCGAATGCACTACTTTATTAATTGTTCTAAAATAATGCGAGTTGCTCCCATTCACCGTTTAACTCCTGAATAATACCGAAATGGGCACCCTGATTGTTAAAGCGACTTGCGTTATAATGATTTGGACCATATGTAAATAAAAAATATTCTTCATCTATTTTTAGATTTACTGACGATCCAAGATCAACACAAATTCCCTTCATATAACTAATCTCTCACTTGTAAATAAGTCATAGACCTCTTCCTTTTTAAAGTTGGCTGCCAGCGTATCAATTGCCGTAAGTAAAACATTTAGTTTACTTATTTGTAATGATTTAGTACGGGCCTGTACTACCGCTGTGCCCCCTGGTAACAAAACAATGCCGATATTATCGACAGAATAGATACCTAACGTAGAAGCCTCTTGAAAGCCTTTATTACGTGCAATACTGATATTCTCACTTTGGGAATATCCATCATTTAATCTCATTTCAATATTTACGAATTCAGGATTAATCTGCTTCAAAGAATGATTAATCAGTTGAAACAATGATCTGTAGTCACCTTCAAAGTGAATTACATAGCCAGATGATTCGTTTCCCTCTGAATTAAATGGTTTAATTGTAAATACTGTTTTTAAATCACTCACCCATGATAAAGATTTATCACGGCTTAACTTAAATCCCAAGGGAGTTAAAGCCGCTACAAATTCGTTGTTACGCAACGGACAAAAAAATGTCAGTTTGTATTCTCTACCTAATTTTGACTCTAAGAAATTAAAGAGCGACACTGTGAGCCCCTCCTTTTGAGCAATTTGCACAATAGAAGTAGGGATTGTTTTCTCCAAAATTCTCAATTTTATCTTCACTTATTTCTTTACCGCAGCAATCACAAACTGGTATTTCGAAAGAGAAGTCATGTAGATTATCTTTTAAAAATACAAGTTCCCTATAATCCACAGATCCTGATTTTAAGTAATATGAATACATTTTTCCAAATGCTGCTGAATGAGATCCTGCATATTTCTTAATTGCTTCATAAAAACTTAAATTAAAAACTAATGATGGATATAACCTTGAAACGTAATGTAACCATTTTTTAGGCTCATTACTATCCGTTTTAAAAATAACGCGAGCTCCAAGGTCATCGAATAGTAACTCACAACTCTGTACTTCGGATTTTACTCCCCATAATTTTTCCATTCTCTTTTCTGTTGTTGGATAAAAAGCTCCTAAAAATTCATTTTCTTTTGAAGAATTCAATAGAGCACTCATGAATCTAATGAGAGCAGCTACCTCTCCATTGATTGATAATACATTTACACATTGATTTGCCATTCTAAACACCCTTTCCTAAAGAAATTAACTTTTCAAATTTTTGTAAACAAAAAAGCCTTTAGGAAGATTAGTAAAAGGACATAGTTTCTATAAAATAAACTATGTTTCTTCTAATCAACCCAAAGGCTTTAAGTTAGTATGTTCTTCGCATGATTTGTAAGTGAAAAATCTGCTCGTAGTAAAAATAAAAAGTTATAAGAAAAAGATAACAAACTACTCACTAAGATTCAATCGCTAATTACATGTTTATATAGTAAAAAAGCGACTTCATCTTTTTCTGACGTTTCTTCTAATAATTCATACTCTGCTTTTGTCAATGTGAAGAATACGTCTTCATTCGGCAGATTTTTCAGTACCTGAGGTGCTTCATTAATATCGGTTTCAATTAAAACAGATGGTCCAGGTATCATCTGTTCTCTTTTAAAATCCCCAAGATATTGTTCTCTATTAATATTCAGACATGCAAATACAAATATCGTATTTAAACCATCTTCGCAAAAAACATCCTTAGTCCTGTGATACCGATAAGTATCACTTTGATATTGTAACAACGTTATAGTCCCCCCTATAAATCAACATTATTGATTACTTCTACATAGTGAAATTCTTCAAGCTCTATTAAAGATATAAATTACGCTTGAACGATACAGAAATAGAATAGGAAATTCACTTAGAGGTTATTTATATTGAAATGGAACTTTCTTGTAATTAAAATAGAAGGTATACAGCTTCTATTATTTAAATGTTTGAACTAATTACTTTATTTTTTCCCGTGGATTTTGCAATATACATCCGCTCATCCGCTTTTCTGATGAGTGCTGCTACATCATTATCCATAAGTTCTTCAGATGATGCCACACCTACACTTATTGTTACGTCAGTTTCTTCTTCAATACATTTACATAGACGCATAGCAATATCATTTGCATCACCATCTGTCACTATACCTATCAATTCCTCTCCGCCATAACGACATCCTAGGCCTTTACTTATTAATTCACGTTTCAATAATGCCCCTACCTGTATTAATACCTTATCACCAAATTCATGACCTTTATTATCATTCAGTTGTTTAAAATTATCTAAATCTATAAAGATAATAGAAATCTGCTGATTATTAATAAGTTGTGCACTCTTCTTAAAAATGAATCCTCTATTATATAAATTGGTTAAGGGGTCCGTAATGCTATTAATACTAGCCGTCCGTAGCATATTTAGGACTCTCATAAAATAAAATTGACACTCCACTATTATTGCTAAAACTAGCATAATACTAAACAAAAAGCTACCACTATTAAGAGGGAACCATTGACCTAAGAATTGAAAAAATCCAATTAAGATAAATGAAACCCCTCTTAACAAATACTTAGTTTTTTTAGTGATGCTTTGATGGGTTTGCCATACGCCATAAATCAGAAAGGAGACAAATAATACTTGGCCAGCAAAGAAAACATCAAGTAGTAGTGAAAACAATAATAATACAGTAATGAGTGTAATACTTGCTACTTCTGTCTTAATTCTTTGTTTCGAAAAATATGTAGTTGCTAGAATTTGAAATACAAGACAAATACTCGCATATTGATAAAGATTACTCCAAAATGGAATATCTGGTACCCCTATATATTTAAACGTTAATATCGAAAATAATGCAATGCCAATAAAAGATATAGAAAGATATAATTCTCTTTTTATATTTGTCTTCCGTGAAACAATAAATGCAAAAATGCCTAACAAAATATAGATAATAGGTATATATAAAATCGGTAGTAAACTAATATTGATTTGTAAACTCATGTGTAACCTCCATTATATATGTATTCAGGTGTCATTTACAAAAAATTCTAAAAGGCTACTTTTTTTAGTAAAAGTAGCCTTCTCTTTAATACAACTTTTTTGTTAGGTATACGTTTTTATTGTCCAGTATACGTTTATTTTGTCATTTCACATAAGCTAATTTATGATTTGTTTATGATCAATGAGTAACTCCACTTTTAAAATCATCATCAGATTTTTTATCTGCATGGTAGAATAGTACATCTCCATCGATTAAATTAAATATTCCGCCATAAGGGTCGGTGTAAGAATATTTAAAGCCTTCACGTTTCAATTCATTTGATACGCTTCCATTAACATAGCGCAAGTATGGATCATTGATTTTTCCGTCGCGGATTGTTTCAATATCAAAGTTAATTATTATATAACCCTTCTTCAAGAACATAGGGTGATTTTCATTTAATCGATTCATCACACCTGCTCCAGCAACATTTTTCCCCTTCTCTACTACGTAAACTTTAGAAGGTAGACTATACTCTCCATACCATTGTTGCTCACTACGTAACGTATCTTTTGAAGGAATCATTGTTTTCTCAGGAACCATTTCTGATTTCGGTCCAATATAATTTCGTAAATTCCAATTTAAAACTTGCCATCCATAAGGACCTGTTACTGTATTTTTCTTTGTAGTTTTCTTTACGTAATTTCTGATAAATGTACTATAAAAAGTATTAGCAACTTCTTCACTTAGTCCGAATTTATCTGCATGTCTGTAGTAGTAGTCAGCAGTTGGCGTAAGCTCATCGCTTGTTAAATTACGTAATGGTGTATTTAGCATGACTTTTCGATAAGTTTTATCATTATTTGAACCTACTTGAACAAAATAGCCGTCGGAATCATGATAATAAATATCAACTTCTTTTCGATTTTGACCATTTTTATCTACAATATAAAATTTAGGAGTAATACGGATTGCGTCGTTATTTGCGAACATATTACCCATCGTCTTTAAATCAAATTTAAAATTGTAGCCTGTTTTAACAGCTACATTTTTGTAACCGTCTGTATGTTTACCTTGAAGAATAGGCAAGGTAATAGCAGGATTGTTTCCGCGTTCTAAACCGTCTCTATTCTTAGTGCCCACCCAAAAGTAGTTCTTGGTATGTTCACTACCCTTACCAGTTCGGAAAACGTCTTCCCAGTTATAGTCAGAAACATCAGTCACTCTGAAGTCATACACACGTCCTACTACATCAACATTTATTTCATCCGTCACCATATGTGCAGCAGATTGATTACCTGCAGGTGATATATAAAATGAACCATTAGGAATGGTTACGTTTTTAATAGCTTCTGAACCTGGTTCTGAAGGGGCATTAATTGCAAATTCTCTATATTGAATTTTATATTCGTCCTCAGGTACCCATATTGGTAAGAAGAAGCTTGCTGATGTCTGTGATGCACTGAATCTTATCCATGTACCAGCTGGATAGAAAATAGCCTTATTTGAATCATAAACATCGAATGGGAACTTAACCTCTTTATAATCAATATATTTTGTATAGTCTCTTGTACCATATCCAGGAATACTACGATGTGAACCAGTAGCAGATAAATCTACTCTAAATTGTCTATCTAGGATTAACACATGCTTTGTCTTATGGGGTGTACGGTCAATTCGTTGATCGAACTCTACTTCATCACTGGCGTCACCTTTTAGAACAATAGGTGTATGAATGGTTACTGAGTTTAGGTCAAACTCAAATTCACGTTCTTCAGGGTATTTTTCTAGTTCTTCTGTATCTTCAAGATCATCGTCTGAACCATCACCTTCACCATCAACAGACTTTGTTGCTTGTTTTGTAACAGCAGAAGATTTACTGCTGATCTTTTTATCTGCTTCTTCCTCAATATCCATACTCTCTATACTTTCTGTCCGTGAATAAATGGAAGTACCTTGACTTGGTGATTGATTATAATTGACTTTAGAATTAGGTATTAGAATATTGTGATTTTCTAATGTAGCCTTTTCTGCATCAGGTATATTTTTTGGCTTTTTCGTCTTCTCTTCTACCTTTTCATCATCCATAATAACTTCTTCATCTAACTCTACTGCATCATTTTTCACTTTATTTTTACCTATTTTTTTATCTACTTCACCAGTTAGGTCTTCTTTTGGAATTCCAGTAGGAGGTGTGCTTCCTGAATCAATAGTTTTACTTCCTAAATCAACGATATTACATTCAGCCGGATAAACATGTTTCTTAACAGGTTCAACATTATTTGCATATAAATCTATATCTTCCTCAAAAATCAAACTATCTATTTCTCCATCAAAAACATAATTCATTAAATCAATTTGATTGAGTTGATAGAATTGTATTCTACCAATATCCCAATATGAATAATCTCTCTTTATTTCTACCTCAGTATTGAGAGGCATAGTTATAGTTTTAGATTCTGTTGTTTCCTTGCCATCAGCACCGGTTACTTTTTCTTTCCATTTAAAGATATAATCTTTCTTAACTGGTACTGTGTATGTAACTTTTCCGATTTTATTTTGGAAAACTTGGTCAAATACATACTTCTCACTTGTACCTTTAGTTTTTAGTTCCTCACTTGTTGGTATACCTTGAGATACATCAAAAACACCTTCTGCTGCAATTGATCCGTTTGGATTAGCAACTGTGCTTTTTTTCATAGTATCCTTAACTGTTGGTTCATCAATAACGTGTTTACAAACTCCAAAAGGTTCATCTGTGTCCCCACAATCGGCTACTTTCACCTTTTGAGAATCTTTATAGGTTTTACCAGTAGTGGGATCTTTATAATAGACTGTGATGGTAGAAGTACCTACTTTTATAGCTTTAAGCTTTCCACCACTAATACTAATAACTGAAGGTTTGCTACTCTTCCAGGTTATTTTGGAACTGCTAGAATTTAAGGTTTCTTTCTTCCCTTTACCAGTAACTATATCAATGACAGGATTTAATTCAGTATTTACACATGTTAATGGGACCATTTTCAACTTTACACTTGGTTTAATTTCTGGTTTATAAGAGATAACCGCCTGGTCTCCACCGAAATTCCAATATGGTGAAGCAGCCCACCTTGTAGCTCCGCCATCGTGGGGCGATTTTACTCCGAACCACATGGCTGTTTCATCTTCATTGTATTTAACGGACTTGTATTTCTTACCGTTAATAAAATAACCTTTTACAGCTCCCGTTTGATTTGCTCGGGGAGAAGTTCTTCGTATAACGGGGTAAGAGTTTAATTGTAAAGTAGTTGCATCTACACCACTTGTCATGTCAATTTCTCCTAAACCATACTTTAAGCTATCGAAATTAAATGGAACAAATAACTCAGTATATACTAGCTTTGAATTAACCCTCTTTACTATAAACATCTTCCACTTACCTGCTTCATTAATGTTTGGAAATAATTCGTCTAAAGGTATCCATGCATTAAATACAACATCTTCGTATTTCATATTACAAGTAAGGTTTGAAACGTTAGTAACATTTGGTCCACATGGATTATAAAGACCTCCACCCCAATACCGGTTATAAGCAACATCAGTTGTCGCACTGTAATTACCTTTTGACATAGTACCGTAAATTTTCCTTACTCCTGTTTTCGTATTTTCTAAAGCAATATAAGTTTCATGATTTGTTGCGGTATGAGTTTTATGACCAAACAAAATTGCCCAACCCTGAAAGTTTAAATATTTCTTTGTTTCTTTTCCGAATTTTTTTTCTGTAATAATATCATAACCGCCTTTAGTAAACTTACTGCCGTAGATATCATATACAAGAGTCTTACCTGTTTCCATATCATACTTCTTATTGCCATATGTTTTTTTCCAATCATTTTTCACTGTTTTTGAAACATCCCATGGTGAATCAGCTGCATAAACTTTTTCATCATTTAAAAAATAGAAACTAAAAAAACAGAAAAACATTAATATAGTTGCATAATATTTTTTCAACATATACCCTCCTTTATTTAATTTTTACGTACACTTAGTATGATTCCTACACCAGTTCCTAAGAAGAGAAGAACTATTAAGATTTGTAGGAATTGTGAGGACGAATCCTTTTTAGGATGCTCTTTACTCCAACTATTTTCTTGATCTGTTTTAATTTTCGAATTGTCCTTTACCTTATCTTGTACAAGGTTTTTATTCTCGTTATTATTCGATATAGAATTGTTTTCTACTTGAGTTTGAGTTCCCTGCTTTTTGTTTATTTCATTCTCAACTTCTTTTTGTTCAACTATCACGCGTTCTGTTCGCTCAAGGTTATCTGTATCTTTAAATTCGTAGTACGGATCATTCTGGAATTTCTTTTTATTTCTTTGCCTTTCTTTTACTTGTTCTGTTTCAATTTCTGGTTCAATTAAATGGACTGTAAGCAACGTTGTACCTTGTTCTCCAATATTGACTTCAAATTGTTCTCCATCGTAGTTTACGTAATGGTTTGTAGCCCCCATAACTGAAAATGTATCATCGTATTGTAGATAATAACCTTGTATAAACTCACCACAATCACCAGATGCTATAGCATATCTTTCTTTCTCGTATGTATTTTTATTGGCGTCTATAGTTAATGAACATTTCTCATAATTCCCTTCAATTTCATCTGTTAATTGAGCATTTACTGACAAAGTGAACATAAGAAAAAAGCACCCAATGAAGAAGGGTGCTTTACAATAATTAATTATTTTTTTCATATTTATCATCCTTATTGTTTATTAAGAAAGGAGTCCCTAGTACCTATTAGTACTGTAGAATTAATAACCGGTTTTTCTATTTCTGTAAAAGCAGTTTTTTTGTATATGAATTTACCGTTTTTATATTTTTTCTTATAAACTGTCGTTTTTTTCCCATCTTGTCCTTTAGTAAAGACTTCTTTTTCACCTTTTAATAGTGCATCTGTTTTTACTTCAGTTACCTTTTTCTTGATGGTTGATGTAACAACTTCATTGATAATGACTTGGTCAACTAAATATTTACGTGGAACCCACCCAGTCTTTTTATTAGCTGTTACTTGAACCCAACTACCAGATACCTTCTTTACTTTCACTGTTTTATCTTGTTTAACAGAAGTTACGAATTTACCTTCAGAACTAGCAGTTTTACGAACATTGATTTTTTTATCTTTAGCAATATGCATTACAGTATTTTTCTTTAGTTTCTTTGAAGAATCTATACGATATACAACCATTTTTATATTGCCATTGATAATGAATGGTTCACCGCTATAGTTTACGTTTTTAGAACCCCAGCCATTGATGGAATAAAAGGTATCCCACTGATCCTTAAAATAATATCCTGAAGTATATTTTTTACATGAGCCTGTTGGTACTGCATCAGGTTGATTTTTTGTAATATTATTTTTACTCTTATCAATCACCATTGAACAAGTTGATTTATAGTCATAATCTAATCTATTTAACTCTGCACTTGCATCTTTTGCTAAAAAGCCTCCATATAAACTTGCTGTTATACCTGTTACAAGTAATAATTTGCCAATTTTGCTAAATTTCTTTTTCATGGTATACCTTCTCTCTCTATAGTTGCTACTAATAGTATACCACAATTACATTATTTTACAATAGTAATACACCCTTATTATTAAGTTATCAAAGTACAAAGTAACAAAGCATTACAAATAACTAACAGAAATAGAATCACTAAATGAGATGTACTCATTTTTACCAACCTCAAAATGATTGTCGTTTATATTTTTAATCTTCAAGTGCTGCCCTTTTACAACATACCTGAGAACTACACCGCCCCTACTACAGACAGGTGTGCGCTCCAGAACTTCGATATCCCCGTATGTTAAATCATAGTGTTCATTGTTAATATCCTTAATAAAAGTACCGTCAGATAACTGAATGTAATCTTCTTGGATATCAATTGCTATATAACTTTCATTTCTTTTTAGATATTTATTAATTTTTTCAAAACTACAACCATTTGACCGCTTGTATAATGGCACATCCATTTTCATAAATAATTGAGCTTTTAATGCTTGTTGAATATCAGTCGTTGTAATAGAAACCAAATGTATTCACTCCTTATCTTTTGTATTTAAACAAGATATCTCACTATACCCCGCCTTAGCTGCTTCATTTTTAGAGTTAAATATCTCTGTTGCCTTATATTTAAATTTGCAGGACTTGTTAAAAAATACTTTTTTATTGTTTACTGTAGCGCCCATAATCACTTCACTTCTGAAAATACGTGCTCCTGCAAATGCGTGTTGATTGTATACATTATCAACTCGTTTCATTGGGTAACCCTGTACAAATGAGAAAACGCCAACATCATCAATCGTGTTGTACCAATCCTCTTGGCTAATTAGTGGGAAAGTGAACTTATAATTAATACCTAAGTTCTTTGAATACGTATTGTGAATGTTAATGTAATATGCAAATTCTTCTTGCATGGTAGAAACAATGGTATGCTTTCGAATTCTATTAAACTCTTTAGAGTCACCCAACAATAATATGGATAGCTTATTATCAGTGTCTGGCTTTGTTTCGTCAGGAGGGGTTACTTCAGTTTCAGTATCAGCACCTCCACCACTTCCAGTACCAACGTCTTCTCCAGTTTCTTCACCATCAGAAGAATCGCCCTCATCAACGCATTGACCTGTAATTTCTTCTTTTTTGCAACTTGGCTCGTCTTCGCTTACTGTAGCTAATTCCACTATGACTTTATCAAACAGTTCATCAGGTAATGTTTCCATAAGTTCATTAAGGATCTCTGCAGGTATATCAAATTCAGTTCTACTTTCCTTTAAGGCTTGAATGAAATTATCATAGGATTCTTTTGAAAGTACTTCGGCAAGGGCAGCTTTTGTCTCTTCAGATAACCGATCTTGTAAATTTGACTCGGTATCACCACCACTTCCTTTATCATCCTCTTCCTCATCATCTTTATCATCAATTGGTGAGAGTACATTCAACAACTTATCTACCAATTTATAAGAGGATTCTTCAGCAATCTCATCCAATATCTCATCTGTTAAGTTATCTATAGTAGTTAGTTTCTCAAGTTCTTCCATCAATTTATTGAATAGTTCTTCTGACAAAGCTTCTTCTAGTTCATCTCTTAATTCATCCGGTAATCGGTCTAATAGAGTCTGTTCCTTTATTTCTTCCTCCGGTTCTTCAACATCTACATCATTAGATATTTCCGATAAGACTTCTTCTCGCGTTCCTTCATACCACTCATTTAAAGAAGAAACATATACCTCTATATTCTGATCAACAGAAAAATTGATGATATTTCCTTGCTTATCTGAATAAGAAAACGGAATTTTAGGCAGCCATGTACGCTTTACTATGCTGTTTTCGTCTTTATCTATAGACTTTTGAAATACATTTAGTGATAGGCCGTCATTTTCAAGAACAGCAAATACTGGGACATAATGAGATAAAATATCCTCATCATTTGAACCTTCTATTTGAAAATTTAAAGAGATTGTATGTAAAAATATTTTCAAGGCAACATCTAAATTCGTCGGGTTAATCTTCATTGAAGAATAGCCTGCTTCTAATTCTGGCGCTACGTTCGTTCTAAGCACTTGTGTCGCATCTTGAGTTGCTGTGGTAAGTGCTGAATCATATTGTTTATTTAGCTGCGATAACGTAGCTGTATCATCGGAGCGCCATTCTGAATAAAGAAGAAGCGGTAACATTACAATCATTATCACTAGAACAAAATCAGTAATCTTCATTTAGCACCATTCCTCCATAGGGAACGTAAATTGTGGAGTCATTGCTATTTCCAACATTTGAGGTTAAAAAGTCGAAAATAATATTTGCATTTGTTTTCGATTGGTTTTTAACTACCACTTGAAAGAAATCCTCTTCCTGCAACTTGTACATACGCTCTTTTATTGGGGTTTTAGACTTTTCATTAAAGAGTACCTCTTCAATTTGCTCATTATAATATTCGTCGTAATCTATAACATACTCACCTGTAAATGAATTCACATTCTTCGGGTCTGTATAGATAGGTGTATAGATCTTTTGTTTATGTAGCATTTCTACATTGAAATGATAATTTCCTAAGTCCAATTGCTGTTGAAAATCTTCATACATTTTAGGTGTTATGTAACCTTTAGAACGTACGTTATCGACAAAATCAGTAACAGAATGAAATGTATTTTGATACGCTAAGTCATCTTGAATTTTGTAATTTTGATAAACTGTAAAAATGATTAGTAATACAAAGAACAAAAATGCCATTACTTTTGAGAATCCATTTGGCAAGTCAAGCTACCTCCTTTACGATGTTTTCTTGAAAACAATTTCACTAATTTCCCCATCATGATCGTATTCAATCTTCATTGAATATCTACTCTTTAAATCAACCTTTTTCTGATTCTTCATAACATCTGCATCATTCTTAAATACTCTGCCGTTTACTGTGATTGGAACCTCGTTATCGTTAATGCGGTATAGCTTTGCAACAACCTGTGAACCAGTCCATAACACTTCTTCAGGAATTTTTGTTTCCTCCATATATACCGTTCCGGGGCCTTGTAATGCATCGAAACTCGATGGCATTTCAAGATAAGTCCATACGATATAAGATAAAGTTGCTACAAAAAACAAAATATTAGCAGAAATAGAAAGTGCGTCTAGTGTGCTTTTGTTCATATATAGTAGTGGGATACGCATAAAGCGTATCCCTTTCCTCCAATTACAAAATTGTGATGACTACTTGCTTTGTTGTGTGAATTTAATAGCACGAATAACTTGGTTTGAATCACGTACTACTACAGAATCAAATGTACCTGATGGATTAACATATTGAGTGCTTACTGAATCTGATAGTTTACTAATATCAGATGTTGAAGTAGTTACAGTGTCACCATTCCCAGAAACTGTGTTGAAGTACCATGATGAATTACCTTGTCCCGTTACAACTTGTACACCAAGGTTTCCGGCTTTACCTTCACTAGAGAAGCGACGGATAGCATTGATAACTTGTGAACCCGAAACAGTTGTATTGTCATAAGAAAGATACTTTTGATCTTTTAATTCTGAAGCCATACCATTAAAATCGCTTGTTGAAGATTTTGCTGGGTCTGTAGAAGCGGAGTACACAACTACACATAATGAAATGATTGCAAGTGTTAATAATAGACCTGCTCCTAATTTGAGTGCTTGCGATGCTGAACCTAACATAAATAATTCTCTCCTTTTGAATAATTATTGTATTTTCATAATCAAGTCTTGTGACTCGTTAATACTGATATAAATGAGCGGGATAACCAGGTACAAGAATATTAATGCTGTTACTGGTGTCCATGAAATTACGGATGCAAATAGCCCCCTAATATCAATAGATCTTTCGTTACTTTCTCGACGCTGCTCAATGTAGTACGCCCTTTCGATGTCAATATCATCAAATGATTCTTTGATTGAAATTCGAGTAACTGAAAGATGTAATCGCTCGATAATTTGTTGGAATGGCTCAAATCCTACCTTTTCAATTAGTGCGTATAATGCATCTTCTGCACCAGCATCATAGTTTTGGATTGCTTCTTGAATTGGTGCTTTAAAGATAATACTGAAGCGGTCCAACCAAGTTAGGATTTTGAATACACTCATACTCTCAAATTCTTTTAAAATACCAATTAGGATAAGGAATTGATAAACCTCATTTTCCATGTCCTTCTTTCGTAATGCCTTCTGATACATCAAGATAAAAATTGGCACGTATGACGTTACATACATCAAAATAAATGCAACCAATACTTCCCACCATTTTAAGAAAGCATTATTAACGGTATGGAACTTAGTCGAAACACGTTCCACTACTTTCTTAGTCTCTGGGTCATTACCATTTGATTTTCCTAATGAAGCAAGTACGAACTTTTCAACTTCTTCTTTTGATTTAATTTTTTGTGATTCCATCGCAATAATGAGTTCACGATCAAAAGCCGTTTCTTTTCGGAGAATAGACTTTTCTTCTTCTGTTGTATTTCCTGCAAACATTGCAGTAGATGAAACACTGTACATCACGTTATGCTTTTCGCGATAGTGGCCGAAGATAAATCCGCTTAATAGAATCACTAATATAGATAGAGATAATAGGAATCTTTGAACTGCTATTGAATCAATATCTAAAGGTGAATTAGCTGCATTAATCAGCTTTTTCCACTTATACTCACGTTTACTAAACTGTTTTGGCTTGAATATCTTGATTAACGATCCTAACAACGGGACTTTCTTGAGTAAGATTTTTTCCCATCGTTCTTTTTGCATGTTCATGTAGTATTTATTTTCAGAAACGTCTCGTATTTTTCTAATTAATATGTAGGCTAAAACCGAAACACCATACACAAAAACTTCTGAAATAAATCCAATTCGAGATTCATAAAAACTAGCCATAATAGGGAAAGTATTTACTGCCCACATTTTTATAGGTAATGCTAAAAAGATTGGTGCAATAGCAATTGTTGTAAGACCACGTAAGCGATATTCGAGTTTTTGACGATAGAGTATATCATTGTTTAGCTCTACATTTATTGCTGTTAGCCCCGCTAAAAATGCACTACCTTGATCAGAAATTACATCGCCTTCTTCTTTTACCATTAGAACCAATCCAGCTAGCACTTTCAGGAAGCGGCTAGGTGCAACCTCTTCATACTTCGTTAATTCAATTTCAGGCTCTAAACTACTTAAAATGCTATAGATACGTTCTGCCTGAATTTTCATTTCGGGTCCTGCAAAAGAAATACTTTCAAATACAGATTCATCAACCATTTTTGTTTGTTGGAAGAAGAACCTTACTCTATTGTTGAATTCCTTTAACTGCTTTAGTAGTCTTGCTTCCACCCGGTAAACAAAGAAGTCTACCATCAATCCTGAAGTGAAAAACATGCCAACAAAAACCCAAAATACAATCAAATAATTTGGCCGTATTGCAACTAGTAATACGCCAACTACTGCAAAAACTGAGAAAATCACAAAGATGATTTTCATAACTTCTCTACGTAATGAATATTCATCGTAGATTGATAAGGTCTCTATTCGTTTTCTAATGCGAATGACTACAGTTTTCAACAAAGGTACTCGTAATAATAAGTTGTACCAACGTTGAGCAAAGTCATTGAATTTATTTGACCATTTGGTTTTTGTAGTTGAAGAAACTCCCAACAATTTCGACTGCAGTTTTAATTTTTTCCTAGTAGATAAAACCGTTAGTAAAACTATTGCTAGGAATCCTAAAAAACTAAAAACACTTATTAGTACGAGCAGCTTGTTCATTCAGCTTCCCCCCAAACTTCGGAGATGAATGATAAGAAGGCAGCACGTTCATTAGTATCAAGTTGATTCGCGATACTTTGAATGCGATCATCACTAATTTTGTGTTTGGCAATGTATCTACCATCTTGGAATTCAATAATGTTTCTTTCAATAAATTGCTGACGTTGAGTTTGCTGACGGAAAAACATCGTTGCTGCTTCAACCATCAAATCGAATTTCTCATCCTTAGTATTAGTTGCACTTAACTTAGCTACATCCATAGCTTTCTGTGAGTGATCAACTGGAATACATTCTGTAATTCGTTCGATGTATCGAGTACCGTCGTAATCTTGTCGGAGGTGTATGTCAAACTCTAGTACGTTTACTACTTGTTGCTCTGCAATAGCCTCATTAGAGAACATGCCTACTTTTAATAATGAGTTACGCAATGAATAGACTAAATTCGCAAAAGTTTTAGCATGGTGAGTGAAAACAGTAAATAGTGATGCTACTTGAGCTGTTTGAATCATCCAGGCAGCTACAGGATCGGTTGCAACCTCACCTAAAATATTTACATGACCATCTGTTTTCTTTTGTAAATCCAGTCCGTCTTGCCCGCTCATAGTATCTGTCTCTTGGAATGATAGGATATTTCTTTCTGGATAAAGAGAGCGTAAATTCAATTCAAAGCTTGTTTCTTGAATTCGTAAGTTTAATGACGGATGCACATATTTGATAAGAGCCATTAATAATGTTGTTTTACCACTACCTTGTGAACCGGTAATAGCTGTCAAACGGTTACCTCGCATTAAAAACTTCATCATTTGAATTGGTAGATCATTTTGAGGATGTGCTATCAATTCATACAAACTTAATTTCTTTAAATCGAATTTTTTTCGGATAAAGAATACCCATGATTCAGCAAGTTTAGGTCGAATAACCGTAACACGCGATCCATCGAACATTTCATTGATAATATAAGGTCTGTTTTCAGAAAGTTGTCCAGGGTAGCCATATTTATAGATATTGGTTACAACCCTTCTTAGCTCCGCTTCATGTTCAAATGATAAGAACGAGAAGTGAATACTCTTACCTTTATACATAACCCATACACTATTCAAACTGCTTTTAGCTTTTTGTAATGTATCAATTAACTGCTGGTCAGATTGAAATGATTCCATTCGTTTTGGCAGTCCGCTAACCCCACCTGAAACACCGTCAATGTTCATATCGCGAATTTCATCAATTACTCCAAAGCCTTTAAATGAGCTATAAATTCGTTCGGAAAGGATATATAACTTATCCTCGAATTTTAATCGTTTTACTTCTTTTTTATAGATGCTGCGTATATCTTCATCATTGATACGATAAGCACCATTTGGTTTTGCTACATCAAGTTCATACTTGCTAATTAATTGTCCTAAACCATTTTCACCATGTTCTTTACGATATAAATAGAGAATTGTGTCAAATTGTTCTCTTGCAGTCATTTGAGCAGGTGTAGCATAAGGAATAGGCAAGTTGATATTTTCTTCATCAAAACCATATTCGTTCATTAAGATGTCATTTATGTACTCACGAACGTATATTTTGGATGATAAGTCACCCGTATTACAGTTTTTTAGTGCCTCTTTCAATTCTTGTCGTCTTCTCGTACGTCTCATGAATTCTTCTTCAGATAGCCCTAAACCGTATAGATTTATTGTTGTTAACTCCGTCATACGATTTTTAATAAAGTTCTCAATGACTTCAACCTTATAGCGAGCTCGTTCTTCATTAGACTGTTGTATATTCATCAACTCTTTGTTTTGACGACGAATTTTCCAAACGACATATATTACGACAAGAAGGAAGATCAGGCCAATGACAGTAGCATTTAGCCAAAAATTCATTCTTTATCCTCCTCTTTTTGTCCAATAAACTCTAACTCTCTTGCAATATGCCCAGTTACATCTTGCAACGATTGTATGAACTCATAAGAAGGTGATTTTTTCCCAAGTCCTACTTGTCTTAAAAAGAAATCGGATACTTTTTGCTGATTACTAGCATCTTTTAAATGATGTGAGTAAGGGATTGGGAAGATCGGGCATTTAATGTTGTATTTGCGCTTAATCTTACGAATTGAGAAAGTAGAATCTGAATCATATATGCTAAGCAAAATAATGATTTTTTTATTTTTCACTTCTTCAGGTAGATAATCTCCATTGAAGAAATCATCTAGTACGAAGCGGTTTTGCGGTAAATTTACTAAAACTACATCTGCTGCTTCTAACAGAGAAACAGTAGTGCAATTACGTAACCCCGAATGAGCATCAATCCAAACTGTGTCGTATACATGTTTAGTAACGGCTAGGACATCTTCTAATAAACCTTTGTCAGTTGCTTTACTAGATCCACCTAACATATCTAAACGATTTCGGAAAATTGTTTCAGTATAATCTTCAACAGCTTCCGCTTTTAGCAATTTGCTTTTGTATAATCTTTCTAAGGCTTGGATACCTGTTTGCTCAAAACCTGCTCCACGTAAGTCCTTGCCCAATAATGATTCCATTGAAGAGTAAGTCAATTGCGTATGTGTTAGTAATGAGCGTACTTGGTATTCGATAGAAAAGACTGATGCTAACGATACCGTATTTGTAGTGGTTGCCCCTTGTCCATGAATTGGGGACCAGCTCACAATGGTTTTACCCATTCATCACACCTCCTTTTAAGATTCTGTAAGTTCTTTGGATTTTTTGGATATAGAAAGAATGTTAGAATCTGCTTGATTATCAACTTCCATTTGTTTCTTTTTAAATCCGAGTTTACCGAATAGTGAAGTCTTTGTTACTTTATTAACCGATTCCAGTTCAATTTCAAATTGTAAAGAAATGATGGATTCAATCGTTTCACGTAATGATTTACTTAATTGTTTAAGCGGTATAATTTGCTCATGTTGCATTTGCAATTTCAAACGTTCTTCAAAGTCGTCATATTCAACTGTATGAGAGAATGCATGCCACTCTGGTCGGTTATTCATTAGATGATCTAAGTAGTCTGCACGTAACGCAAATGGAGATTCAAAGTATATTCGTTTTACTGTAGTTGAGTTCACTTCATCAAATAGACGATTAAGTAGACCGATATCTTTCGTGATATGTAGTCTGTGATTACTACTTAGATAATAACGGTCATCAAGTGGCCAAGAATCTAGTAATCCATCAATAGAGTCGATATCGACAATGATACAATCATAATTTGAAGGATTTTCACCGATTTTACTTAAAGCCTTTTCAACACCGGTCCAATTCTTAATCCCACAAAGCACTTCAATTTTTTGAATTTCACCAATTGTTTCATTTTCTTCAATATGAAGATAACCATGTCTATAAATTTCAGTTGAAGTAGTATCTACGATTAATACGCGTTTATCGAGTGAGGTAAGTACATTAGCAAAATAAAGTGAGAAATCTGCTTTTTCTCTTGTGCCGATAAATTGTAAAACCTTCATTACTTCCCAACCCCTTCTAAAGATGAACCTGAAACAAGTTCGTCTTGAGCAGCATCTTGACTAGCTTCATTTAGAGCATTAATTCGTTCTTCTTCCGATCTCTTATCTTTATCTTCAGTGATGGCTGCTTTAGTAGATGTATTTCCAGACTTAATACGTTGTTTATCATCTTCACCAAGTTCACTTAATGTCGCATTTAAACGTTTACGATTTTGCTGTTCTAAATTCAGCTTCGCTATATCAACTACGTTAGGTGATTCTTTAATCAATTCCTGAACGTTCATTTTCACTGGATAAGTCATTTGAGATCTAGTTTGCATGTGCTCATCTACGTATTTGATGGCGTAGATTTTAGCACCCTCGATGTATGCATCAACAATCGCTGAAGACATTGTTAGGATTTCACCCTCATCAGTGTTCAACCACACTGTAAGGCCTAGCACGTTTTTAATCTTCTTCTTTGTAAGCAGAACGTAATCATCACCACTAGGGAATTGAATACGTACATCCACATACTCTTCTTTAGCCAATTTAGAAGGTAATTCAATAAAGGCGTACTCTGCTTCACGTACATCATTTGCTATATTCTCTTCTTCATATAGCACTGCATCTGATAAAACTGTTTTTGCTTTTAAATCTGTTTTAGCGTAATACTCATTCATTCCCAATAATGAATCTCTAATGCTGTCATTCGGAGCTGCTGCAGCTGGCACGTAAACTTTCTTTACCATCGATTCGGTAATCTTGTTACCCTTTTTCACATCCTTATTTAAGGAATAAACCGTTTTATTAGTGGCTGCTACCTTTTCTAAATCAGCAATTTCTTTCTTGTATTCCTGTCTAAGTTTTATTGCATTCTCCTGTGCATTGCTATACACTACATATCCTCCAACAGATGAAACAACGAGCATAATACCCGCTCCAACAAGTCCTGCATTAATTAATTTTTTCGTTCTAAGACGAATACCCACCTACCATACCTCCTGGTTATTCTAAATATTTGAAAACTGTAATTAATAAAATTGTTATTAAAACGCTACCGATACTTGTACCAATTAAAGCGAGCTTAGATTTAGATGAAGATAGAGTAGGACTCTTGATAAACTCACCCAATATTTTAGTAATGACACTTTCACAATCTTTTACTGGCTCATAGGGATCATCTTGAATTGGATATGAGAAGACACTGCCGTATTCTAGTTGCTCCTGTAAATCTTGTGCTTTTTCAGAGCTGGAACCAGGAACAATGAAGCAATATGTATTATCAACCTCATGTCTATTTGTAAAATCCTTTAACCAATGAAATTTCCATTCATCAGCTGAGCACATAACACACTTAACATGCGCGCGTTTGAAATCTTCTTGGTTAGCCGCTTCTTCTAAATCACCAAAGTCCATAACAACATACTCATACATAGAATAAATATCATTCAAGTTCTGATCTTCCCGATATTTGAAATGTGTTAAGTCTCTCATCTCAAACTTCTTATCTTTTAAGAGTAATTTTTTCTCTCCTTCATAGAGAGCGTGAATACGATCAAAATCCTGCGAATAGTTAGATTCAACTAGGGCAACTGAATAACCCTTGCCTTTTAAGTAACTAGCTATATTAATCGCTGTAAATGTTGAACCTAAATGGCTTGTTACACTTGCTACTGCTATTAGTACAGTGCCGATTATAGTTGCTCGAGGAGCGGGTACCGGCATAATGTCCAAAACTACTTCATCAAAAAGATACTCATCAATTCCATCATCAAGATTCGATTTAGCTTTGTTCTCTTTTTCAGGAGCTTTAGCTTTAGCTTTCGCTTCTGCCTTTTCTTTAGCTCGCTTTTGGGCCATTTCTTTAATGTTCATTGCACCAGCCTGTAACTGTGCAAACTTATTAGGCTTTACTTCCTCATCCTTCGGGGTTATAGAGTCGGTAGCTGCTTCCAACATCTCGTTATCAGTTGTCGTATCCCCATCTTCTTCATACTTGATATCTAAGTTACCTGTTCCAAAACGGGCTACATTAAAGAATTTAGGTAATTCAATTAACTGGGTAGTAAATTGCTCTAAATCTAATCCACGCTCGTAAAAAATATCCAGTACATTTCTAGCTACTAGTTGTGCTAAAAATGGATCTTTCTTATCTCGAACACATAAATAGACAACACGTAATTCGTTGTTGTACTTCAATCGCCATTGTTCAATCAATTCAAGTACTTCAGCATCACGCTGCTCGGAATTGCTATAATCACTTGGTAAATAAAGATCATGTAAAATAACAATGCTTGGCTTTTGTATATCGACTAACTCATTTAAGTAATTCCTATGCAGAACCTCATCGCTACTTACATCGAATCCTTTTTCAATAAGTGGTTTTCGTAACATATCCGATAAAATTTGCTCTCCAATGGCTAGTAAAACGGACAATAGTTCACTTCCTTTCTAATGGGAATATGAAAAGAACGCAAAAAACCCCAACCTTTAAAAAGATGAGGATAAGGAATAACTTATCATTATCTTTTAGAAAGATTGGGGTTTACCCATTTTAGTATTAAATTAACAATCAATATTTTTAGGAAAGAAGCAGGCGGCAAAACCTACTTCTAATACTTACCTAAAGGATTTATAGAATAAATTCTTTAGGAAAGAGTGTATATAAACTCTAACATATAGGTTTTTGTTAGTCAATACGTTTAGACTATCTCTAAAGTACTAGGATTATTGTTGGTTTAGAATAAAGTTTGATTATAAATCACTCTAAATCCTTGATTTTACTGCATATAAAAAGCAATCGTTTTGAATAAAGATTGATCAAAACGATTGCTTTCTATTATTTTTAAGAACTGTTTTTTATAAAAAAGATTGATTATTTTAAATCTCCTTATTCCACTAAAGCACTCGTTAGTTGAACAAGATAATACAACTTTATTTAAATTCTCATATCCCCAATCTTTTCATACAATGAGTAGGGGGTGATTTTGCTTGAACAGCATGTCCCCAAATCTCCATTTGGGAAGCTTTCAATTTTTAGGTGTTGCAATTACCGAAGAAGATATTCATGTTGTACATAACTTATGGTAATTGCAGTACCTTTTTCGTTCGATTGGACTGTACTATGTAGTTCAAGTACTCGACACATATCTTGGATGATTCGTAGGCCGGTACCCTTTTCCTCCACATTAAACCCAATACCATTATCCTTAAAGATAATTGAATCCTTTTGCAAAGTGATTTCCAATGTATCGCACGCTGCATGACGTATTACATTTTGGAAGATATTATCAAATAATCGATGCAACCAAATTTCATTACTCACCCAATGGAATTTAGCTGTGGAATGGTTGGAAACAATAGAGATATATTTGACTTTATATAAATAATTCCACTTAGAAATGATCGTATTAATAAGTCTTGGAATATCTACTTGTTCGGTGATTACATATGAGTTATCAACACGAGATAAGCGCTCAAAGTCATATTCATTGGATAACTTTGAAATATAGTTTATTTGTTCGTTTAGGGAATTGAAAATATCATGATGTTGCCAAAAATCATTTTCAATTGTGAAAAGTTGTAAGCGCATAGTTGTTAAAGGTGTATTAATATCATGGCGCAACTGAGTTAAAAGTTCTTGTTTCATTTGCTCTTGTTGCTTAAGTTCAATTTCCTTCGAAATCGTCCGGTCAATAAGAAGGTTTACTGCATTGGTTAACTCCCCTAATTCATCATTTCTAGAGTAAGGAATCTTTTGAAGTCTCTTCTTGTCGTCACTCGCCAACTCCATAATGGTTTGGTTTAATGAATTAATTCGTTTGATCAATGAATTAATGGATTTAGAGAATAAAATAGCCAAAATAAAGAAACTGACGATAAATAACCCTATCATAATTGGATAGGCTTTTGACTCAAAAAACTGGGTTTCTGTATCTTTTGAAAAATGATTGTAAATTACGGTTACGATAACATTAATCACTACAACAGAAAGAGGAACACTGAATATAACCGACAATAGCAATAGTTGAAATTTCTTTTTTAGTTTCATTGTTTAACATGGGTATTCATACGATACCCTTCTCCATATACATTTTGTATAATCACACCATCTGTATCGTCAATCTTGTTACGTACCTTTTTGATATATACGTTAATTAAATTAGGATTACGATCTTCTAGCTGCCAAAGGTATTCAATGAATTGTTCTTTAGATAAAATAAAATCTGCGTTTTTATAAAGGTAAAAGAATATTTTCTTTTCAATGGCTGTAAATTCTACTTCTTTATTATTTTGACTATTAACGACACGCATATGGGTATCATCAATTGATAAATGTTGTATTTGTTTGTAAATTCCGTATGAAGCAACTAATTTATTTTTTATTCGTATTAATAATTCCCTCGGATCAAATGGCTTCACCATGTAATCTTCTCCAATTTCAAGACCCTTTAATTTACTATCAATATCACTTCTAGCCGTTAAAAATATAATGGGAATATTAAGCCCTAAACGATTAATTCTCATTGATATCTGATACCCGTCCTCGCCTGGTAGCATAATATCCATAATTACAAAGTCCACTTGTTTAATTACTGAATATAAAGATGCACCGTTTTCTATCCAAATCACTTTATAGCATTCTTTTTGAAGTATATTTTCTAATAAACTTCCAATCATTTTATCATCTTCAACAACTAAAATTGTAAACAACGTTTTTAGTTCCTTTCTAATTAATTTTCGACTGTCTGAAGCATGAATTTTTGGGTTTCTTTATAGATTTCAGTTGGATGATACAAGTAAATACTATGCTTGCTTTTTATTTGAATTACACTTGAAGCGTCTAACTGCTCTGCAAAACTCTTATAGTCTTTTAGTGATGCTATAGCAGGTTCAGAATTTTTATCAAGGTAAGCATCAATAAATAAAATAGGGGTAGTTTTAGGAACAGGTAATGAGGTAGATTTTACGCTATTATTTACAGAATATAGCAACTCTTGTTCCATATCATTGTTGACTCCTTGTTTATTTGATATCGCCTTAAAAATATTTTTTTCTTTCGAAGTCAGAAAATCTTTCTTTAATACGGCATCGTTATATGCTAAATTCGAAATCATTCTCTGGAATCCTAATTTACTTAATACATTTGATACTTTCATATAAGTCTTTTCTGCTAAACCTACAGGATGTTTAATATATTGAGATGGTAAACCAATATCTAACGCCACGATTGCTTTTACTTCTTTCGGATATTTCTGCGCCCAATAGATGGCTTCGATTCCTGAAATAGAGTGTGGTACTAAAACATAAGGGGGCTTATTTCCGCCTTTAATTAGTGCCTCCCTAGTTTGTTCTAATATTACATCAATATCTCGATCGTCGTTAAATACATCACTATACCCATATCCTGCTCTTTCCACAACGGCAATTTTATCTTCTTTTGAAAAATTACTATACAGGCCTTTTAATTCATACATAGGTGCAGCTACTGCTGAACCAACCATAAATACAAATGTATTTTCGCCACTACCTTCAGAATATACATTAATCTTCTTCCCGTTAAAATCGATTAGTTTGCCCGTATTATTCTCTAATAAAGTTGACTCTTTATTCTCTTTGAACTTATGGAAGCTATATACAGAGCCGATAAGTACAATCAATAAAATGAGGAAACTTATCGAAAACCACTTCATAATTTTTTTCATCATCTACTTGCCCCTTTCTATTATAGATACAAGGTTAAAGTAGAAAAATATAAATCTTATAAACTTTTGATAATTTTTTTGAATGTTAACATCCACTGTACTAAAAAAAATGACCTACTGCGATTTGGGGTCTCGTAAGAAAAATGGGTATAGACAACATTTAGAAAAAATATTCCCAAACCACGCTTTGGGTGCTCTGTTTATGCCTATTGTTATTTTATTTCATTTATTCTAGCTACAATAAGGGCTAATCTTTCTTTCACGTTATTTGTCTATTAATTCTATACATTTTTTTTCATTGACCGTAATTAAATTTTGATTATTTTACTGTCCTTATTCAACTAAACTCCCTCTATAAACATTGAAGTATCAACGGTTTTCATCACTTCGTGATGTAGTGAAAATATTTTTCCATCTCTTTTGTAAACAGATGATTGAATTTATAGTTTTTATTACCAAATTGAGCGTACGCTTCGCTAAAACTAATGAAAATCATTAGCTTTTTTTATCCATTATGTGATGCACAATGAATCTCTGCGATACTTATGACGACGTACCCTCCCATGTCTCTTAGCGTCAGTGCGCTTACATTCCTTCGTTCGGTCTATTCATAAGGCAGAGGCCTGCTAAGCTGCCCCGGGGACTCTTGGTCTAAGTTTAGTTATGTTGCTGGCTTCTCCGTGTCATCCTTCTAGTTATAGTTCGATGAAGAAATTTGTTTACGCTGCCTCTGCGAGACAGTAGAGGTCTTTCATCATATGTTTCTCGTCAAAACGGACTTTCTTTTTACAAATACCATGTAATACCTTCAGTAATTTACCACACAGTACCACCATTGATTGCTTTCCACGTAAAGGATTTTGCTGGCGTGTGGTGTAATATTCATGAAGCAGTTTAAACGCTGCGTTATGACGAATCAGTGGTACCATTACTTTGAAAAGAATATTTCTGAGTTTCTTTCGTCCACGTTTAGAGATATGTTTTTGTCCCTTATGTTGACCAGACGAGCTTTCTCGTAATGTTAATCCCGCTAGTTTGATGAGTTGGCGTGGATTTTCATAAAGTGAAAAGCTACCTACTTCTGATAGTAAATCAACGATTGTCGCATTTCCTAAACCAGGAACTGATGCAAGTAGATCATATTCCATCGTTGTTTTAGCCATTTCGGCTAATTCATTGTTTACAGATTCAATTTCGCTTTCTAATAAGCGATACTGACGTAGGAGCGTGGCGATTTCATGTTGTGCCATCTGTGTCCCTTCTGATAATCCGATAGAGTTCTTCGCTACTTCAATAAGAAGCTTTGCTTTAGGTAACTGTGGAACTCTCATCCCCTCTACCTGACGGTAAAGAAATACAAGCTCTTCAGCTGTTTTCCCTTGAATATCCTTTGGTAATGGCGTCATTTCCAGTGTTGCAAGTGCCATCTTCCCGAAATTCGGAAAGACTTGAGTAAATTCTGGAAAGTAGCGATCTAGCCAACGAATGATTCGATTTTTAATACTCGCTAAATCCTCCGTTAATTTTGAACGAAGGGTAGAGCCGATACGGAGTTCGGCTTCAACGTTTTTTAGTAAACGTGGATAACTGAAACGTCCATCTTTCAATAAGCGAGCGATGACTAATGCATCTTTTTTATCGTGCTTTGTCGGTAAATTATCATCCAATTCCTTAGAACGTTTTACGTGCATTGGATTCACCATGACGAGTGGAATACCATATTGATCTAGGAAATACGCTAAATTCATCCAGTAGTGACCTGTAGGCTCAATACCGACAATCACCTCTGTTTTGTTAGCTATCTTCATCGTTTGACAAATCTTTTCATACAAACTTTCAAAGCCTTCTTTCGATTGATGTACCGCAAAAGCTTTTTCAATCACACGCCCTCGTTCATCGACAAAGCAGGCGTAATGAACATGCTTGGCAATGTCCATACCGACAACGAGTGTATTTTCAGAAACTTGATTAATTTTATCATTCCATTTAGAATGCATAAGGGAGTCCTCCTTGTTTGATGATGGGTCAATGCTCGTTGACACTCATGCATCATACTAGAGGACTCTTTTTCTTTCAAGACCCTGAACATCTTTCAAACAGGAATGCTGCCCCGTTAGTTCAATAAGAAAAAGGCTCAACTCCTTATTGAAGTAAAGCACCCCGTTAGTTGAATTAGAACAGCGACGCTTATTAAACAATCGCGCCCGATTGCGGTATATATTGTTATCCCTTTGCCCTTTTCGGCCAAATAAAATTGCTTATGGCAATCAAAAAATCGATACCTAACACAAGTGTCCATATTTTTAAAAATCCAGCCAACACTTCTGTTCGAGCTGAATCGTTAATTAAATAGATTAAGGTGAATAAAACCCCGGCACCTATTAGAAAAGCAAGCACATGTTGTCCCCAGCTTTTAAAATAGTGTTTCGCATAATCGATGCCAAATCTCTTAAATGGTTTCGCTCCTTGTTTCATCACATAATATTGAAAACGTATATCAGCCCATTCAATCATACTCCTACCGAATGCGATTGAGATTCCAATATATACAGCAGAAATTGCATGCACTTGGGTAGCAGTCGCACCACGATACAAGTCAATACCCGTGGCAACTAATAAAATTAAATCAATAACAGGTGTTAAAGCTAGGAAAAATAATCCTAATTTATTTCTTTTTAGAATATATCGTGTGAATAGACCTAAAGCGATAATAACCCAAAACCCTATTTCACAAGCAACGATCAGCCACGCAATTACATTCACCTCAAAACCCCCTTGTATAACGCACACAATTATCTGTTTACCTATAACAATTCAACAATACTCTTCAACTAACCTCCCTCTATAAACATTGAAGTATCAACGGTTTTCATCTGTAAGAAAAAATTTTTCTACCTCTTTCGTAAACAGATGATTGAATTTATAGTTTTTTTACCAAATAAAGCGTACGCTTCGCTAAAACTAATGAAAATCATTAGCTTTTTTTAGTCCACTATTTGATACACAAGGGATCTCTGCGATGCTTATGACGACGTACCCTCCCATGTCTCTTAGCGTCAGTGCGCTTACATTCCTTCGTTCGGTCTATTCATAAGGCAGAGGCCTGCTAAGCTGCTCCGGGGACTCATAGTCTGAGTTTAGTTATTTTGCTGGCTTCTCCGTGTCATCCTTCTAGTTATAGTTCGATGAAGAAATTAGTTTACGCTGCCTCTGCGAGACAGTAGAGGTCTTTCATCATATGTTTCTCGTCAAAACGGACTTTCTTTTTACAAATACCATGTAATACCTTCAGTAATTTACCACACAGTACCACCATTGATTGCTTTCCACGTAAAGGGTTTTGCTGGCGTGTGGTGTAATATTCATGAAGAAGTTTAAACGCTGCGTTATGACGAATCAGTGGTACCATTACTTTGAAAAGAATATTTCTGAGTTTCTTTCGTCCACGTTTAGAGATATGTTTTTGTCCCTTATGTTGACCAGACGAGCTTTCTCGTAATGTTAATCCCGCTAGTTTGATAAGTTGGCGTGGATTTTCATAAAGTGAAAAGCTACCTACTTCTGATAGTAAATCAACGATTGTCGCATCTCCTAAACCAGGAACTGAAGCCAGTATTTCATATTCCATTGTTGTTTGTGCCATTTTGGCTAATTGACTGTTCACAGTTTCGATTTCTGCTTCTAATAAGCGAAACTGACGTAAGAGCGTGGCTATTTCATGTTGTGCCATCTGTGTCCCTTCTGATAATCCGATAGAGTTCTTCGCTATTTCAATAAGAAGCTTTGCTTTAGGCAACTGTGGGGCTCTCATTCCCTTTACCTGACGGTAAAGAAATACAAGCTCTTCAGCTGTTTTCCCTTGAATATCCTTTGGTAATGGCGTCATTTCCAGTGTTGCAAGCGCCATCTTCCCGAAATTCGGAAAGACTTGAGTAAATTCTGGAAAGTAGCGATCTAGCCAACGAATGATTCGATTTTTAATACTCGCTAAATCCTCCGTTAATTTTGAACGAAGGGTAGAGCCGATACGGAGTTCGGCTTCAACGTTTTTTAGTAAACGTGGATAACTGAAACGTCCATCTTTCAATAAGCGAGCGATGACTAATGCATCTTTTTTATCGTGCTTTGTCGGTGAATTATCATCCAATTCCTTAGAACGTTTTACGTGCATTGGATTCACCATGACGAGTGGAATACCATATTGATCTAGGAAATACGCTAAATTCATCCAGTAGTGACCTGTAGGCTCAATACCGACAATCACCTCTGTTTTGTTAGCTATCTTCATCGTTTGACAAATCTTTTCATACAAACTTTCAAAGCCTTCTTTCGATTGATGTACCGAAAAAGCTTTTTCAATCACACGCCCTCGTTCATCAACAAAGCAGGCGTAATGAACATGCTTGGCAATGTCCATACCGACAACGAGTGTATTTTCAGAAACTTGATTAATTTTATCATTCCATTTAGAATGCATAAGGGAGTCCTCCTTGTTTGATGATGGGTCAATGCTCGTTGACACTCATGCATCATACTAGAGGGCTCTTTTTCTTTCAAGACCCTGAACATCTTTCAAACAGGAATGCTGCTCCGTACGTGGAATAAGGATTTTTAAACAACTATATTATTTTTTAAATGACTTTATTGTAAATTAAACAACTTTATTATTTCTGCACAGCTGCATATGCAACTCAATGATCTTCAAGTAAAGCACCCCGTTAGCCATCCATGCAGTACAAAATAGTCCTGCACCACAGAGAATGAAAATGGTTAGTGGAGTCAATACTAATAGTCTACCGAAAACAATAGTCTTATTAATGTCCGCTCTCCTCTTTTTTTAACGATTAGGCAAGGGTCTTCTTAAGTATTGTCATTTTTTTTCTTGAAGAAATTAATTTTCATGGTAGATAAATCTTTAATTTCATAAACTTCAGCCATAATTGGTAGTGTTTAAACTAATTTATTTTCCTGTGGATATTCTAAAATAATATCCATCTGGGTCCATTACTCTAAAGTCCACAAGACCCCACTCTTGTTTTTTTAGTTTAGATTCAATCGAAGATGGATATAAACTTCTAAAATTCTCATAAATTTTTTCTATATTTTCACATAATAATATTAGTTCAACTCCTTTTCCTTTTCCTTTATTAGAGTAACCTTCTCGTTTAAAATGATGATTATCATGTAATGTATGGTCTGGAGCTAACATTATTACTATGTTATCCCCTTCAAAATTTACCCTCTCTTCACTTTCGTAAATTAGACTTAACCCTAAATTTTTATAAAATTCCTTAGATACATTTAAATTATGGACAAATAATTCTAGTCGGAATATCAATATTAATCCCCCTTTTTATTTTATATTAAATCATAAGTGTTTAAGTAAAAACTATTTAATCATTCTTCTCAAAAATTGTAAATGAAATAAATGTAAAAATTACATAATTTTACTATCCCAGCAACTATCTATAAAATGTATAACAGAACAAATCTGGAAGTACTTCAATACCTTTCCCACGATTCACAGAAGTAGCCGGGATATATTTGTAATCTCCACCGTAAAATAAGTCATTCTCCAATAAAAACACCTCTTTCACCCTACATATTCAATTATATACTGTATCCCATCCTGTTGGAGCAAGCTGTATTTAGAACGGTAAAGGAACCAATTAGAAGGTTCCTTTTGTCTTGTTATTCTTATTATGCAGTAATACGTTTAATAATCGATATATTCAATTTACGGATGCGTTAATTAAAGTTCATTGAGTTACATAGGCAGCTCTTTTCTCTAACAAGTCTATTTTAGAACCTAACTTTCAACCCACAATGAACAAAATAAAAAATTCCCCACAACATTGTGTGAGGAAACGTAAACCCAAGATTATGTTTAAATTGAATTTCACTTTTTTAATGATTGAAATTTGCAAAAGAAGCTCTTTGATCATTTAGCGTTAGAATTACTTAATCAAGAGATATTATCTTTTAAAAATTTTTTGACTAAATCATCAATATCTTTGGATAAGTTACCAAGCCAAATCAAGTGTCCCCAAGTATCCAAAAGACATAGTTTTGAATGTAGTATATTTTCGTGAGCTAGCTTGGCGTGCTCTATAGCAACTGAACTATCAAAATTACTATGCATAATTAAGGTAGGGCAATTTATAGATTTTAAATCTTTAACGGTTAGTTCCTTTGTTTGCGATAAATCAATTAAGAATCCATGACCAGAGCGTTGACGATTATTCATTTGAGCAGTTAATGCAATGTCATTACCATTAATTTTATCTTTCGCATCTTTGTATTTTAGAGTGCTAAAAGATGAAAACATTTGTTTGAAGATGAAGTGAGGGAAACGATTATTCATCGCTGAAATCATACCCCAAGTATACTTTTCAGTTCTAGAATTGAATAAGACCGTTGCTGCCTTATATGTTCGATCCTTTGGAGTGAGCCATTCTTTAGTGACTGCAGATTGCAAAGTAAGTGAACGTGTAAGGTGTGGAAATTTTTTGGCGAAAATAATCCCTGTTGGTCCACCAGCTGATATAGCCAATACGTGAGCTTTTTCAATATTTAAATGCTGTAATAGTTTTGCGTAGTAGTCACAAGCCATTGAGAGAGAATCTCCTATTTCCTTAGATGTTTTTCCGTACCCTGCTCTTGAAGGAGTTATAATTGAGAAGCCATTCTCTGATAATGCTTTATATCCAAATTCTTCATGACAATTTGAATGTCCACCATGAAAAACGAGTACTGGTTCTCCTATCCCTACAATCGAATATTCAATAGATCCGTTATTAGTCGCAAATTCACCGTATGTTTTCTTCACTAGAATAAGCCTCCTATCCATTTTTCATTCATTCACCTAATTTAATTATATAGAGGCTCGTATACATTACAATAAAGCCAAGTTGAAACATCAAAATGAGGATCAGAATGTTGTAACACTTTTAAAACAATTACGGAGAATGCTATTTTTAATTTTGTAGAATCCAACGTGGCTATTTAATAAGCCTATATTCAATCTAACTACCTCTTCATTTAAAGTGAATTGTTCCAATACAACCAATCTATGCAACAGTTCTTCTTCAACTAACCTGTTACGTTAGCTTAAGAAGCGATTGCTCTATTTGAACACCTCGCCTCCCAATTCCTGATTTATTTTACGATACCTATATTATCTAATGGATAAAATCTAATATTGGCCTTTCCTAAAACTTTGTCCATAGGTATTAAACCGACTTTCGGATCCCTACTACGAATAAGAAACCATCAGGAATCGTTAATTTTCCAGTGTATTCTTCTAGTGTGGAATCTTCTGTTTAATGTACCACCGTCAATTAGTTTTTTCTATATTCTTCTAAATAAGGCTCATCATAAGGTTCTCTATTGACATATAAAATATTATCTTTATAGGCAATATGACGACCACGCGCTCTTGCTGCTGATCGTCCTGCAGCCGAGCGTTCCTCAATCAAATTACGTTCAAATTCTGCAAAGGCTGCGAACAGGTGAAACATTAATTGCCCCGTTGCGTTACTTTTGTCCATTGTAAGATTGTTCAGCATTCCTTACGAAGACTTGAGGGTTTAGGATACACAGTTACATTACAAGAACCTGAAGCATCTTAACCGATTCCATCTACCTACAATATTCCATTGAATTAGACGCTCTCCCCATTTTTAAAGACGAATGAACTGACTTCTTAAGTATTGCCTTTTCCCCTAAATTACAGAAGTTTATTTTCAGGTAGTTTAAGTATATTTTTTCACAAACTTCATTGATTTTACATAATTAATTTTATTCATTACAGGAATGCTGCCCTTTTACTTGAAGAAAACAAAGGCTTCACTCCATGTTGAAGTAAAGCCCCCGTTTACGGAAGATAGGTTTTTATGAATAACTTTCTTCTTTCTTGCTATAAATTTCATAAGCAAAATATCCAAGGAATAAGCCTACCCCAGATCTAAAAATTAGTGTAGATAATAATGAAAACGAGAAAAACATGCTAAGAACCACACCAGCTGCACAGCTGCACTACTTCTTAAAAGTTCTATACAGAACACAAACATCATCAATGATTGTTAAGAGAATTTTTTGATTAATTTAGGGTATACGTTATACTGGAACAGTAAGGGGGTTATGGAGATTTTTACAATTGTTAGTGTTTAATTAGTTAAACACTAGAAAATACGATTTCAATTTTATGTTTATGTATATTTTATATTTATGTATTATTAAAGCCTGTGAGGAGAGGAATCCAATGGGAAAAGAATTTCCAATAATTGAAACAAAAAGATTAATTTTAAGACAGGTAACAACAGAAGATGCTGAAGATTTGTTTACATATTTATCTGATAAAAATGTTGTTAAACATATGGGATTAGAACCGTTCAAAACGGTAAATGACGTATGGGATGAAATTAGATGGTATGACTCTATATTCAAAGAAGGTACAGGAATTAGATGGGGAATCACACTAAAAGATTCTGGTAAGGTTATTGGAAGTTGTGGTTTTCTTAATATGCTTACCAAACATTATCGAACTGAAGTTGGATTTGAATTAAGTAAAGATTACTGGGGAAAAGGAATAGCTAGTGAAGCTTTAGAAGCTGTTGTTAAGTATGGCTACCAACACTTTCAGTTAGAAAGAATTGAGGCTTTAATTGAACCTAATAATCTTCCATCACAAAAGCTTGTAGAAAAACAAGGCTTTAAAAGAGAAGGATTGCTGAGACATTATGAATTTACTTGTGGCAAATTCGATGATTTATATATGTACTCCATCATAAAAGAAGATCTTTAAAGTATATTTGCTTGAAAAGAACTTACCTCCTATAGGTGTGAAAGTTTTAGCTCTTAAATTAAACATAAAAACCTTCCAGGCATTTGGCACTGAGTATCATTTTTGAGACAATAAGAAAACACCTTATTTTGCAGCCAGTTGACGGTATTGTACCGGCGACTGGCTGTTTAATTTCGTTTTAATCCGGATATTGTTATAATAATAAATGTATTCTTCGACCATATTTATTACGCACGCATTTGTCGTGCGGTAAATTTCGTCGAGGTAGAACGTTTCAGACTTTAGCGAGGAGTGAAACGTTTCGATTGGGGAATTATCAACGGGCGTGCCTTTACAAGACATACTCATGGTAATTCCCTTTTCTTTGATTGTTTTTTGATATACATAAGATGTATAGACAGATCCTTGATCACTATGCAAAATGCAGCCCTCTGGTAAATTAGGTAATTGATTGAGCGTATCTAAAACAAAGGCTGTATCTTGCTTAGACCCAATAGTTTGTGCAATAATCTCACCATTAAACAGATCTAAGATACTTGAAAGATATATCATGGTTTGTCCAAAAGGCAAGTAGGTAATATCTGTTACGAGCTTCTCTAATGGTTTTGTTGCACTAAAATCGCGAGCTAATAAATTTGGAGCGATGTAAGCTGGTTGGCCCGTACGTTTACGTTTCTTTACTTTTACACGGCACTGCCAGTTATATTTTTGCATCACACGTTGCACCGTTTTCTCACTAATACCTGTTAATGATTTTGTGATTTTTCGATAACCGTATCTAAATTTGTGTAGCTTGCACAAGTTACCAATTTGTTGGTCTCGAAGCTCCTTTGGTGTTTGCGTATGAACTTTTGCTTTCCAACGATAGTAAGACGAACGGGCAACTCCTAAATGAAGACAGATTTCACCAATTGACATTCTTCCTTTTAACGCCTCCACTAATTGAACTACGACTCTTGAGACCACTTCCTCTCCAACTCTGCGTACTTTTTTAATACTTCAATCTGTTGTTTTAGATAACGATTTTCAGCTTGTAACTTTGCGGTTTCACTTCCATATTCAGGTCCTTTACCGAAGGTATATTGTTTACCCACTGGCTGTTCAAGCCGATGTAATTCACCATTTCGATACCATTTCAACCATGTTTTTAATTGACTGTGATTACGAATATTCAACTCTTCTAATACTTGCTTTACAGGAATCCCAGCTAATCTCATCTCAATTGCCTTCATTTTAATTTCTACTGGATAACTGACTCTTGTCCCCATAGAAAAAACACCTCCACGTTGGTTTTTAAAGGTAGGATACCCATTTTTTCAACGAAAGGTGTTTTTATTTGTCTCATATTTTTAGGTCAGTGCCTTTATAATGTCGGAAGGTTTTTATGTTTAAAACAATAATATTAAACGAATTTATTTCTATTTTTTCACTATACATAACCTCATTTATGTTCATTTAATGCTTATCTAATTTCTCGACTTATGCCTAGTGGCATAACATCTTTTAATTTTGAAATAATACCTGAATCGGCTACACTAAGTTGGGAAGTAATGCTTAACTACTTGATAAAGCATGAGCTAATGAAGTACCGAAAAAATAAGTGTACCACGAAATAGTGCTATATTTGGGCTTAGAAACAAGTCGATAAATTAGAATTTGTGTAATGGAGATTATTTATATTTTGTGCGGAGCGCAACTTTGAATTGGCAGAAAGCAAACATTAGGTGATAAAAGTCAAAGCGTCCATCCGTTAAAATTTAATGTATACTTTAAAATGTGAGGTGAAGAAATCGTGACAGACAAAAAAATCACAGTACAATTTACGATGCTGACATTTTGCATAGCCTATCTTGTGTCAGGTGCTTTGATTGCTCTTGGGCAATTCGGATATTCGGTCCACAATTGGGTTCACTCGTTACAGCAATTGGGGATGAATATCCCTTTTGCAATCTATATTTTGTCGCCCGCTATTGCTTCATATATCGTTCTGAAGAAAAATAACAAAATAGCAGGTTTCAAGAAATGGTTGAGAACTGTTTTTTATGCCAAAAATAGCATATCTCTCTATTTGTTCGTTGTTGCAGGACTTGCACTGTATTTTTTGATACATATTGCAGTTTCAGGCCGCACGGAAATGGTGCTTCCATTTTATATTTTCTTCCTTTCCCTGCCTGGTAATCTTATTATCGGTGGCTTGGAGGAAGCTGGCTGGATGTACATATTGCAGCCTGAGCTTGACAAAAAATACGGTTTTGTTTTGTCTTCTGTTTTTGTTGGAATCATTTGGATTTTATGGCATATCCCTCTCTTCTTCATTCCGGGGACGAATCACGGAGAGGGACTCATTAACTTTTGGATGTTTGCAGTTCAACTCATTGCGTTCCGGTTTTTCAACGGGGCAATCTACAAAATATCAGGAAAAGGCAGTGTGTTTATGTGCGTATTATTCCACACCATGTTCAATGCGGCTTCCCCCATCTTCGGCACCATGACTATGACTTGGGCGGGAACCATTGCCGCAAATGCTGTGATTGTTCTTGTTTCAATTGTAACCGTTGTGATATACGACAAAAAGAACAGGCGAATAGTATACTCATAATCCGTGTTCGCCAAATTCCAGTTTGTTGAATAGCCATTTACATAAACGAAACGTCTTTGCAGGAGTGGCGATGCCACGACTACATGAACAGCCCCCCAGTATCTAACAGGGGCTTTAGTTAAAAAAATTAAACAACTTTATTATCATTTTAAGTAACAATATTCATTTAGATCAATTCAGTTTTAAACAACTTTTTTAAAGCCTTATTACATTTGATATGTAGTAAGACTCTTGCTTTATTATAGTGAATTAAACAACTTTATTATCACTCTACACAAGAAACGCACGGCGTGATGGCTGATGATGAGATATGGCTCCGGTTTAAAGGGGAAGTATTGAAACAACGCGATGTATGTTTAAGAAAAGAACTTTATTATCCCGAAGAATTTGAAATTATTTAAAAAACGGTCATCATTTATATGATGTCCGTTTTCTTATGGAAGGGTTCGGTTATTTAAAGCTATTAACAGCAACAATCTTTGAGAAAACAGCCTTCATTAAATTCATTTACTCATTTTCAGATATCATTAACTGTTTCCTTACTTTGTAACGTTAAAAATTCCATCTCTGTTGTATGATACAGACGTATTTGAAGTGAATTTGTAATGTAATCGGGTAAGCGCTTGGCTATGGACTCCGATATAAGCATACGTTCTTCAGGGCGTATTGTATTTAATAGATTAATTGAAAGGATATAACTCTTTTCATTATTAATTTGAGGAATACTTGATAGATGTGCAGTACCACACCAAGCATTATCTTGAGTTCTTTTACCTACCTCAAACAAATCCCAGAGTTCGTGTTCACTTGAATAAAATTGTGCTTGCATAAATACTTGGAAATTTATGAATTCAACGTCAAATGGATTTCCCAAATGCATATCATCAGTTGCTTTGTTTTGGGGACCCTTATAACGAGGATCTTCTAATAATGCTTTATACGCACCAACTGCAGCAACTTCATATTTTATTACCTCTACGACATCGAAACCAAATTCAAGTTCTTTTAACATTAGAAGTCCAAATTGAGTAATTACATCATTTTCTGCCCAATCAAATTCGATATCAATATCAATAAATAGTTTATTAATAAATACCCGAACCTCATTTTGAAGTATACCTTTTGGAAGTAACCATGTTTTATCATCGAACAATATTTCTTTATCCTCCAGGATCTTCGACATTGTGTAATACCCATGGAAGTATTGATTTTTAATAACATCTTCTATTGAATTTTCTATCATTTCCCGAGTTGTACTAACATTAGTTAATGATAGTAATTTACGGCCATAAAATATTATTAAATCATCTAATTCATTATTAAAATTCACATCATTTTCGTATTTATATCTAAATTTGGAAAGTACATTTTCATATACTTGGCTCATCATTTATCCTCCTTGGAATCTACATCTATTAGTTTTTTATTTGTATTATCA
>NZ_JBVDMV020000004.1:0-8546 GCF_055456015.2 Viridibacillus sp. d25.2
ATCCCCCATATACCGCATTGCTAGTTCCCATCGATTCTTTCCATGCCCTAATTCTTTATGAATCTGATCCATTACTTCTTTTGTTACGTTATACAGCGTTTTATCCGTTTCACTTAAAATGCCATAGTCGGCTTTCCGATTTACGCTGCAGTTATCTATAATCCTTTGCATCATTGTTTTTTGCTCACCTGTCATGAGCTGGTCCATACGAGTCCTTGCATAGGCATGACGGAATCCATGTGCACCTCGGCCAGCCTGATTAATCCCTGTTTTCTTACAAGCCACATTAATACCGTCTCGAATCGTCGAGTGTGATACATTGACCACTCGTTCTTTGTCGTCTTTGCCTTGAAGTAACTGTTCTAAACGTGTTTCAAAATGACGAGGGATATGGATGTCTCGTTGTCGTCCACCCTTCGTAATCCCTGCACCCTCGCCTTTTTTTATTTCAAATTTCCAACTATCCATTTGTTCTTCGTATGTAAAATGTTCTACTCGCGCATTGGTAGCTTCTTTAACTCTTAAACCTAGCTCTTTCATCAAATCAACAGCCTTTGACACTTCTGGTGATACATTTTCACGTATTAATTGCATTTCTTCATGTGTGTATGCCCGATTTCGCACATCCAGCCCCCTTGTACGCGTTTCTAATCTTTTCTCCGGACAAAAACCTTCAAAACGATTAGAAACGTTCTCAAAGCGTTCTGAACGCTTTGAAAAGCCTTTCTCTAAAAGGCGAAGGGACGTTTCAACATTAATTTTATGTCCTTCAGAAATTCCTTTCTCGCTCAAATGCGCTATGTATCCTTTGTAATGATCCTCATTCAAATCAGCAATCGATTTTACTCCATGCTCGGATCTCGCCCATTTCACAAAGTTTTGGCAGTCACTCATGGTATTTTCCTTTTGCTTTTTTGAATGAATACCACTGTTTCCATCTTCTCTTGCTGTTCGCTTTGAAATACCGATTTTATCAATCGCTTCAATGCTTTCTTTGACCTCTCTTACGATCGATGTACGTCCTCTTCTTGCCATTTCAACACCCCATTTTTCAAAATTTTGCGCTCCGCTGCGCTACGCATCCACCTTATTGCACCAACGAGCAAGCTCGTTCATGCAATAAGGTGTCGGATTCATTCTTCGAACGAAATATGTAATTATCAATGTGCCTGGTAAATCCAATTCAACTTTCCGCACTTTGTTATCGGAGTGTGCCATAAATCAATCTCCGCCCATTTTGCGCTGGGATGCGCAAGTGATTTTGCTTTGCAAATTCACTGTGCAGCTGTTAGCTGCACGCAATCGCTCAGCGATTGCTAATTCTCCTCATCTCTCATTTTTACTTTTCCTCCATCCGTTTTTGAGACGCAAAAAAAAGCACGCCCTCTTAACCATCCCTTACTTGGTTAGTGACCTACCTGATCTGTCCTCTTATTTTGTTTTTTTGTATCAGCCAATTGCTAATTAGGGGTGTACTCTCCCTACGATACATTTCTATCCACTCAACGTGTGTTGGTTGTTAAATAGGCATACTTTGCCCTACCCAAAATTACTCTTGTTAGAATCAATTGAGAAGCCCAAAGGCTTAGATTGTTACTTTCTATCGTCTGCCCCCGCATAGGTGCGACCAAAAAATCAAATGAATTAATATGCTCTTATACTAGCATTAAAAATCCCTTCCAGCAATCAACCAATAACGCTCTCTCTTTTAAAAATAAAAAAGTCGATTGCCCCCCATTTGGGAATTAATCGACTTTTCAAATGTACAATAGCTAAAAAACTACGCACGTATCCTTTTAAATTTTTAGCTACGTCTATTTAGACATTTATGGTGCTACTTCATATCATGAAAATCAGTTCACCAAAAATTATGTTGTTATTGTTCAAACTAAACTTATTCTAATCACATTGATCACTCCAATTCGATGCAAAAAGTAAAATGCTACAAAGAAAAACCCTCCATCGTCGCATCCACCTCATCTTCTGTAACCCCTATATACTGCATCGTAATCGAGGGTGCGGAATGATTAAATAACTGCTGTAACACCGCGACATCCTTATGTTGCTTGTAATGATGGTACCCAAACGTCTTGCGCATCGTATGCGTACCAATATCCTCACGTCCCAGCGCCTCCGCAGCCTTCTGCAAGACTCTGTACGCTTGTGTGGTAGAAATAGGGCCATTTCCTTTCTGACTCGGAAACAACCACGCAGAAGAGCTCATATCGCGTGTATAGTCCTCGATCAGTTCTCTTGTGACGCGTGGAATCAAAAAGCGTTTTGTTTTTTTCGTCTTTCGCTCGGTGATCACCAAATGTGTTTTCCCTCGTACATCTTCTACTTTCAATGGAACCAAATCACTCACCCTCAGCCCAACGTTAATCCCTATGTTAAACAGAAATAGATCCCTCGCACTCGCATACTTGGACAGTGCCCATCGAAAATCCTCAATTTCTACTTTCGTGCGCAATGGCTGCACGTTCTTTTCTTTGGCCATCTCAATTCCTCACTTCGTTATACAATAGCATACATCTTATGTATGCTATTGTATAACGAAGTGAGGAATCCAGTAAAACTGCACAAAACGCATTGAAAATATATAAATCCTATAACTGCGGCAATGACGATCTACTTTGCAACTACTTGAAAGGTCAATTAAAAGATATTGTACTTCGAACACGGTTTGCCAATTAGAGATTTAAAAAAATGAAAAGGCAAACCCATTTCTAGGTTACCTTTTCATCTTGTGTCCCAAAAATTTTATACTCTTAGTCTTTATTAAATTTCAATACAACTCGGTCAAAGATTCGGTTTAAGGATTTTATTGTTACAAATCCAATTGGAATCAATATTAATAAATATACAGCAGAATACATCATGCTTTTAAAATCGGTTGTTGCAGGTAACTTTATAAACGCTATAGCAATTGTAAAAGCAGTAATAAAAATGAAAAAATTGTTATCCAAAAGTTTCATAATTTAAAAACTCCCATTTTTTATTATTTAAGCCACCCATTTGTTTTACAAAAATCTGTAAAGAACCAATAGTCACCCTCTAAATTTTTACACGCCTTGATAATACCATACGTAACCACATGATAGATAATTACAGCACCTACTGTTCCTATTAAATATTTTACAATAGGTACCAATACTATAGGAACAAAAGCTGGCTGTATTCCATCATCATTTTGTATATATTCACTTTTATCAAAACCAATCTCTTCATTCATTTCTGCTACTTCTGTTGGTGACAAACTTTCAAAAAATAATTCAGCATTACTCACTTCATCTTGTGTCAACCCATTTTCTAAAGCATGTCCACTATCAAATACATATTTCTCTGTTGATACATTGTAATAAACCGACTCTGCAATGATTTCCCCTTTTTGTTCAACCTCATCATAAGCCGATGCAGTTGGTGCAAATTGAAAAATAAATAAACTGAAGATCATCGTTACCAACATTGCAACTTTAATACTTGAATTCTTCACCAATTTCAAAATAAACTCCTCCTTTTTTAATAACACAAACACGCATACATAATTTTAACACTAATATTAACCACTTAAAAGCACAATATACATTTTATGAAAATATTGGAAATAAAATTATAGGAAAAATGACACAATTAAAATACAATTATTTAACGCGCATTGTGATATCTCATTCTACCGAATGATTTTCTTTTAATTTAAAGAAAATCAACAACCAAGTTAGACAGAGCCTAAATAAAAAATCTATAAAGAAAAATCCTCCATTGTTGCATCCACCTCGTATGCGTGCCAATATCTTAACGCCTCCGCAGCCTTTTGCAGGACTCATATCGCGTGTATACGACTCAATCAACTCTCTTGTGGCACGTGGAATCAAAAAGCGTTTTGTTTTCTTCGTCTTTTGCTCGGTTATCACTTCATCCGTTTTCGTACATATTATGTATGTTGGTGTATCACGAAACGAAGAACCCCGTAAAACCGCACAAAAAAACGTATGAAAATATCTATTTTCATACGTTATAAAAATAAACAACAGCGAATAATGTCTATAAAGATATTTCTGTAAGCGCTTACAAAAATATTTTAAAAAAAATGTAGAATTTTGTATTGCTATTTTAAAAGAAAGGTTGTACTATAATCTGAAGGGACACTTATGTTCTATTTTAGTCCATGTCATTCGGAAGTTTAATATCGTGTCAATATTTTACATATGACTCTTGTAAAGGTACCTTTTCTGAGTGTTTCATTATGTTTCTTCGCAAAAACATAATAACACTCACAGGTCTCTTTTGACAAGCAGAATTTTTTGGAAGGATAAAAAAATGTTAAAAATGATGCAAATAAAAAAGAAAATGTGAGGTTAATATCAAAATGAAAAAATTTAATAAAGTAACCGATTTATTCAACTTAAAAGACAAACAGTCAGAATTAAAATATCCAAATATCGTTATAGATGGTGCAGATAATAGACTGTATGTAGATGGTATTCAAATAGCAGGAAATTCAGATGAACTTTCGAAACGTTGCAATTTAATCATTGAAGACTTCTTTAATACAGTATTCGAACACCTTAAAGAGAAGGATCCCTTAAAAGTAAAAAAAGAAGTAAGAAAACTATTAGACCAATCCAAAGAAAAAAACAGCTTACGATTGGGCAAATCTGAAATTTCACCTGGTAGATTAGCAGAAGGAAAAGGTTGTTCCCAAGAGATGCTATACAAACTATTTACTCGAGTTGAAATTCGTACATTAGTAGAATCAGGGGTAATTCAAAACCCAATGGATACTGTCCTATTTATAAAAGGTTTTGGTGAAGATCGTATGAGCGATTTATTAGTTAGCCTTATATTCAAAGAACTGGTCGAGTTTACGAATGGACAAGCTGCTAAAGCTCCTAATAAACCGAAAATCCAAGAAAACACTAAAGGTAAGTTTTGGAATAACATTACTCACCAATGGGAGACATTCACTTACAATCAAATCCTTGATTTGCAAAATCGTCCCTTAATATTAGTCCCTAAAAATTTCGTTACTGACAAATATGTATATCGAGTAGATCGATACATTAGTAGCTGTCTTCTTGTTTACGAAAAAGAAATTCGTAAACAAAAAAATCCTGATTATAAATGCAAAAATATAAAGGAACTACAAAAAGAACTTCAAAACTCAATGGGTAAAATAGGTACAGAATTTATTATTTCCTACACTTTAGATCATCTTGAAGGAAATTTAGTAGAACGATTCCGACAAAATAATGAGCATAATTCAAAAGGTACAGCATATCGTGGAAAATTAACAGATGATGAATTAACCGCTATTATTGAAGCTCCCTATATTGATGTAGATAATATAGGATAAATTAAATAAAAAGGTAGAACTTTGGCTAAGAATGGCCAAAGTTCTACCTTTTTTGTATAGATTTCTATATTTATCCTATTTTTTGAATAGTCTCGACCAAAAACCACCTTTAGCTTGTTCGGTTGTTGCTAATGTTTCTAATTCGGCAATCTTAGAATTTAATTTACGAATTTCAGCCATTAAAGCATTAGTATTCGGTGTAGTTTCAGCTAACTTTTTTTGGTGCATTATCATTGTATCTATCTGTTCTTGCATGTGCTTAAACTCAGCACTTTCCTTTGGATGTTCAATCGCTTTTAAAGTCATATCCTGCTTGGTTTCTAAGTCCTCTAATCGCTCATATAGCGCCTTATTTTCAGCGCGCATCGCTACCATCTCATCGCTCATAAGTTCTAATATGCGATAAAGCTCATGATCAAAGGGATCAACGGTCATCGCGATTTGTTCATCGCTCTTGCGCTTAGCGATTGATTGAACAGCGCTTGAAGGCGAAAAGTCAGCGCTTGAAACCTTTACTGCAGCTTCTTTGAGCGATAATTCACCGCTATTTTTAAGCGCTAGCATAGCGCTGATCACATCAATGTCGTGTTCATTATATTGACGCTGTTTATTTGCGTTTTTATGTATCTTATAACCGTTTTGCTCCAATAATTGCGAATAAGCACGTAAGGAAGGTGCTGACACATTTAATATACTTGCTGCATCACTAGCATTCATAGTCCGATCACTCCTTTTTCAACGAGTTATAACCTTATATCTTTATTCTCGAAGACTCTCAGAGCCAATTTCAAGCATAGCAAAATAAGCTAGTCACTATTATTCTTCTAGCCAATTATAAAATACACCTTTTTTAGTCGCTCTAGCGTGCGGATCTACTTGTTCCGCTGGTCGAATCGAAGGGTATTCTAATCTATTTAATAATGCAGTTGTAAAAACAGCTACTACATTATCGAAATGGTTAGACTCCATATCCATTGAAATACGATGAATTACTTCTTTAGCTGCAAAGAATCGCTCTTTATCTGTATCTGAACCCATCCTTAAAGCTAGTTTATAGGCGTTTTCACGTACGATAGACGGATAGGGCATAGATTGTATGAAATCGAAAAACAAACGCTGATACTCGTTGTCTGTGTACGTTAAAAGCAATGTACGTTGTTCTTCAGCTGTTTTCGGTTGCTGAGATTCAGTTTCTCTCTTAATAGCTTCTAACATATCAAAACTATGAATATATTTATTATTAATAGCTTGTTTTAAGTTATTAAAAGATAAAGAAAGGTTAGGACTCTTATTTTCATGCTTAAGCTCAATCATATCAATGTCTTTCAACATTTTCTGTTGTGCATTTTTTTGTGCATTTAATTGTGTAATAGATGCTTCAGACAACAAAAAAACTTCTCTCATGATTGAATGAAAATTCTCATGCTGTTTATCTACAATTATGTATTTACCACAATTTGTTTTAGTAGATTGTAAACGGCCAACTACAAATTGATTCGTTGATTTAAGAGCTTTAATAGCATTTCTAACCGTTCTAACTGATACTCCAAGCTTTTCTTCAAGCTTATCAGTCCCGACTTTACATAAGCCATTAGCAGACAACCAGAATGCGATCTGTTCTAATACTAAGAATTGTTTTTGTGGAAATAGTTCATCCATAAATATATTTTGTTGCACCAAATCTTCTTCTAATTGTTTTAGACGGTTTTCTTTTACAGATCGGTTCGGTTTATTCCCACTGTATGTCATGTAAAATTGTGTTCTCTGTTGTGTAGCTGTTAGTGTATTTTTAGTTGTCATTTTTATCTTCTCCCTTTTAAGAAAACAAAAAAAGCACAATCAAACACTGTGTAGTGAATGACTATGCTTCTTATTAATGACAATAATTAAATTGACCTAAGAATACTCCCTTGATAAATTGATATTCATCATATAAAATAATGACATATGAATTTAACTAAAAGAAGTTAGCAACGTCAATCACACCCTATATGTGATTTGGCGGTCTATAACGGGATTGCAGTCCTGTTATAGATGCTGACTTTTTTTGTTTCCGTTCGATTAAGTTACATAAATAGTAACACTACTACTTCCAATTGGAAACTATTATTCTCCTCACTCGGCATATATTCCCTCTATTATATATTTATTTAACTGCTAAATATTCTTGAATATAACTCGTACATTCAATTTTTCTATTCAACTATTAAGTTCATTTTTAAAATTTATTAATAAACAAGTTCGCGCATTTGCCATATAAAAAACGTGTACAAAACGTATACATTTCGCAAAATCACGTACCCACTTGAAAGTTAGGCTCTGCCTAACCCAGATGTTATTAATTGTTTCGGCGCCCTTTCAGCCAAATTAGTGAGGCTGTCACTCATCTCCCTCTAGTACCGGGAGAGTCAAAAAAAGGCAGCCCTTCGCTACCACGCTCACAGATAATGGTAATAAAGTATTTTTCTAGTGCAAAAAACACTCCATTTTGCTCACTAAACAAAAAAAAATAGGAAAAATCAACTAAAACTATTTACATAAATAAAAAACTAAGAAAAGATATTATAGTAATAATATCTTTTACATAATAAAAAAGGAGCTTTAACATGAAAAAAAGTTTTTCAACCAGTCTATTATTTTTTTGGGTGAAAGGAGCCGTAGAAGTTGATAACAGATTTGTAAAAACCAATTTATCAAACACAATTCTAGGATTTATTCCAGCAGGGAAAGATGAACAAAGTATACCTCTGAAGAATATTTCTGGATCAATGTTATCTTCAAAATATAATCTTAAAGCAATAATCATTGGTTTATTTTTTATTTTATTTGGATTTTCATCTATCGATGAAAGTTTTTTGGGTGGTTTAATTTGGTTAATCATTGGTATTGGAATTGCTGGTAGTGGCATTCAAACAATATTAAACATAGAAAAATCAGGGACACCATATTATATAAGTGTGCCATTTTTTGAAAAAACAAAAATAAAAGAATTAAACCAATATATCAATACAGCTTTAGCTGAAGATACTGACAAAACAGATTTAAATTTATTCTTTGATAAAAAAACTCAATGAACAATAAAAAACCTTATGCACTTTTTAATTCATAAGGTTTTTTCATTTTTGGTATGAATTTTTTCTACACTTCTCACCCCTCACTTCTTAAACAATTGACGGCAGATAAAGTCAAATCA